>CAMCBE010000008.1 GCA_945872805.1 Chitinophaga pinensis
AAATTAAAAATAACAGGATCAATGATATGTATACCTGAAAACGAATAAGGTCTTACCTCTTCAACTTGATTTACTACCCACTTATGTTCTCCTGTCGTGTTGTTTCTCCAGCCTACCAATTTCATTTCATCATCGAATAAAAATTGTCGGGTACTATCTCTTTTGGTAACGGCCAAGGTAGCGAGTGGAGTAATTTTTTGATGAAATTCAAACATGCCATTTAAATCTAGGTTAGTAAGCATATCCACATTAATAACAATAAAGGGATTGTTATTCCCACTAAATTGATTTGCTGCAAACGCAAGACCACCGCCCGTTTCAAATGGCCCATCCTTTTCATGGGAAGTGAAAATTGTCATGTTGGGATCTGTGTGTAGACTTAAAAAATCAATAATTTGATCTGCAAAATGATGCACATTAATAACAACATCATGTATACCAAAACTCTTTAAATAGTCTAGATTTCGTTGAAGCAACGTCTTGCCATTCACTTCAACGAGAGCCTTAGGATGGTTATCCGTGAAGGGCTTCAAGCGGGTACCTAAACCCGCGGCAAAGACCATAGCTTTAGATGCTGAAATTGTTAGATTGCTTTTCATTAATAAGATAAATTAACCCAGCCCTTCGATTCCTGTTCAACATGGGTAATAAGAGTCCTCACATTATATTTCTCCGTTAAGTGTTCAGCTAGTCTATCGGCAGCAAATACACTTCTATGTTGGCCACCAGTACATCCAAAATTGATAGTTAGTCCTTCAAAATCTCTTTTCAAATAATCCTCCACCGAAATATCGATGATTCCGAAAACATGTTGCAAAAAAGTTGGCATAGTGGTTTTATGCACTAAAAATTCTTTAACCTCTTTATCTCTTCCTGTTTTAGTTTTATACGACTCAATTCTTCCTGGATTTAAAATACCCCTACAGTCAAATACATAGCCGCCCCCATTTCCGAAACGATCGTGAGGAATTTCTTTTTTATAGGAAAAACTATTAATATGAATCGTCAACTTTGTTTGCTCCCCGGCCACTATCGGTTCGAACTTTATTAAGATATCTGAAGCAATAACGGCTTCCAATAATTTCTGAAGAGCAGGCAGACGTAATGGTAATTTTTTATTTTCGAGAAACCATTTTAGATTTTTAAGCGCGAATGGTATGCTAGAAATAAAATGTTGCTTTCGCTCAAACAATCCCCTAAACCCATATGCACCAAGCGTTTGGAGCATTCGTATCAAGACAAAACCATCGTAGTTATTTAGGAAATTAGCTTTATCAAGTTTATTGTTTAGCAATCCATTTGCCTGCTCAAAATAATATTCCACTAATTCATCTCTCCACGGGTATGGCATTTGTGCTCTTGCCTGCCAAAGGAGAGAGGCAATATCATACTGCAAAGCACCTTGCATTCCACCTTGATAATCGATTAAAAATACCTCACCATTGTTGACCATTACATTTCTACTTTGGCAATCCCTGTGCATAAAATATTGATTCTCTTCCTGCACTAAGTAACTGCTAAGCATTTCAAAATCATTCAACAGCAAGTTTTTGTCATAAGGCAAGTCTAATGCACGAACGAAATAATATAAAAAATAGAGAAGATCAGAATAAATAGCTTGCTTATCGAATGACTTTGTTGCAATGCATCTATTATAATCCAACTCTTTGCCTCCAATTATCTGAAGCCGTGCTAGAGCAGCACATGTTTTTTTAAACAACACTAAGACTTCATCAGTAAATCCTTCTTGCTTTATTCGATCAAATAATGATTGATCACCTAGGTCAGATTGCACATAAAATTGACGGGATTCATCTGCATATACAATTGCTGGAACAGATAAGCCAAGTTCACTAAAATGTTCTGAAAAAGCAATGAAGGCTTCGTTTTCCGGAATGTTTGTTGGATTATAGGTAAGAATAAAAGAACTCTCATCATGCTGAAACCTGAAATACTGCCTATTGCTTCCTGCCCCTTTCAGTGAATCAAGATGAATCTCGTGATGAGGCTGCCACTTTTTAAGCGAAGTCAATATATGTTGAAATCCTTCTTGCATAGAACCACAAAGTTATCTTTTATTCTTAATCGAAAATCAGCACTACCTTATCTTTGTAGTATGTTGAAAAAGACAATGGATGAATTACAACGCCTTAGTCCTGACGAATTCAAGGCTGCTAAAAAAACACCTGTAGTGGTGATCCTTGAAAATATCCGCAGCATGCACAATGTAGGAAGCGTATTTAGAACCTGTGATGGATTTAGAATTGAAAAATTATTGCTGTGTGGCTTTACCCCTAAACCACCCCATCGCGACATTCATAAGACGGCGTTAGGGGCTACAGAATCTGTAGATTGGGCGTCGTATGACAATACAACTGATGCAATAGATGAACTAAAGAAAATTGGGTATACTGTTTATGCAGTTGAACAAGCGCATAATAGTATTTTACTACAGGATATAGACATGGCCCACAACCGTAAAATTGCCATTATATTTGGCAACGAGGCAGAAGGAGTAACGAATGAATCAATCGCTGCAGCGGATGGATGCATAGAAATACCACAAGCAGGCAGCAAACATTCCTTTAATATCAGCGTAGCTGCTGGCATTGTATTATGGGAATTATTTAAACGAACAAATCTTAAGTAAAAGACAAACGAAGTACATGAGCAAGGTTAAAAATTATTTGTCTCTCATTAAATTCTCGCATACCATTTTCGCTATGCCATTTGCCCTGATTGGGTTTTTCATGGGAGTTTATACCATAATGAACTCTGGTGATACCTCTTCCATAAAAGGCATTGATGTAATCATCGAATACAGTAAAACACATCGCCTAATATTTATTTACATCATAGCCTGTATGGTTTTTGCACGCAGTGCTGCTATGGCATTCAATAGATACTTAGATAGAGAGTTTGATGCGAAAAATCCACGTACTGCCATTCGAGAAATTCCAAGTGGCATTATTAGTCCGTCTAGCGCACTTCGCTTTACCATTCTTAATTCAATGCTGTTTGTGGGCTTTGCATTCATGATTAACATTAAGTGCTTTCTGCTTTCCCCTATTGCCTTAATCATTATTTTAGGCTACAGTTATACAAAACGATTTACAGCATTATGTCATGTTGTGTTAGGACTAGGATTATCATTGGCTCCTGCTGGAGCATTCATTGCCGTAACGCAATCAATAGACCTTTCAGTCATCTTATTATCCCTTGCTGTCATTGGTTGGGTGAGTGGCTTTGATATTATTTATTCACTGCAAGACGATGCATTTGATTCATCACAGGGATTATGGTCAATTCCGTCGGCATTAGGAAGGGAAAAAGCACTTAGGCTTTCTCGAATCTTGCATATTATCACGGCTATATTGATTTACTTGGCAGGTTTCCAATTTGATTTTGGCATTTCATATACCATAGGAGCTGTTTTATTTACTTGGCTGCTCGTTTACCAACATAGCTTGGTTCGGCCAGATGATCTAAGCCGGGTGAATATTGCCTTTATGACAGCCAATGGAATAGCGAGCATTGCTTTTGCTATTTTTGTAATTGCAGACCTTATTTTATTTAAATAATACCATGGGAAGGATCATTGCACTTGATTATGGAAAAAAGAGAACAGGCATTGCTGTAACTGATCCATTGCAGATCATCGCAACTGGACTTACAACAGTTGATACACAAACCCTTTTTGATTTTTTGAAGCAGTATATTTCAACTGAAGTAGTTGAAAAAATAGTGATAGGCGACCCGTTGAATCTTGATGGCACCGAAACAGATTCAACGGCTGCAGTAAAACATTGCATCAGGAGATTAAAAAATACATTTCCAACCATACCAATCGTAACTATCGATGAACGCTATACCTCTAAAATAGCATCTAAGGCAATGGTTGAGATGGGGATGAAAAAAAAGGAGCGTCAAAAAAAAGGGATTATAGATGAGGTTGCCGCGACTATGATGCTGCAGGAGTATTTGGGGGAGAGAGGTTGAGGAAGGGTTTAGGAAGGTTTAAGGAGGTTTATTATTTTGGTAGAAGCATTTTATAGCCAGCTTTAACTCTTCCTGAGGAAATATCATCTAACTTTTTCTTCAACAGTTTTTTTCTAAATGGAGAAATACGATCGATAAATAATTTCCCTTCAATGTGGTCGTATTCATGCATAATCACTCTAGCATTAAGCCCCTTATACTTTTCAATTTTTAATTGAAAATTTTCATCTAAATATTCAATCGTTAATGAGCTTTCTCTGCTCACTTCCTCTCTAAAGCCGGGTAAGCTCAAACATCCTTCATCACAAATCCAAGCTGGACCAGTAAGCTCTGTAATGTGTGCATTTATAAATACAATTTTCTTCCCTCCTTCTCCTTCAAATCCCTTTCTTTCCTCATCATCGCTTTTTTCAAATACCTGTTGAGTATCTATCACAAATAATCGTATGGCTTTATTAATTTGTGGAGCTGCTAATCCCATTCCATTAGAATGGTACATGGTTTCCCACATATCTGCTATTAGCTTTTGAAGATCGGGATAACCCGCATCAATATCTTTACAAACGTGTCTTAGTATTGGATGACCATATGCAACTATGGGGAGAATCATGGTGCAAAGTTAAAGAAAGTTTGATAGAATAATACTGACTAAACCTATCTCAACTTCCCTAAACCTTTCTCAACATTCTTGGAAACTACCCATTATACAGCAACTCATAATACTCATGCGCCATTCGATTTGAGTCAAATTTAAATCGCACGTCCTTCATACCGTTTTGAACTACTTGTCTCCACGTATGGGGATTATCATAATATAAAGGAAGAATTTCTTCATGCAAAATGCGATACACTTCATCAAGATCATACTGATCTTGATCCTGTACATTCATACTTTCATAATCTAACGGAGGCACAACAAATCCATTGTTTCCATGATTTATGAACTCTACTATCCAACCATCATTGGTTGAAAAATTAACTGCCCCATTCATTGCTGCTGTCATGCCACTTGTACCCGATGCTTCGCGAGGAACACGAGGGTTATTCAACCAAATATCAGACGCCTGCTTGAGTCTCTTACTCAAGCCGAGCTCATAGCCTGTGCAAACCGCCATATTATGATATTGTTTGCTCAAATGCACCAGGTGATTGAATTCAGTTATTGCTGGATAGTCTACGGGATAAGGCTTCCCAGCCCAAATGCATTGAACAGGATATTTTTTATTAGTCATCAATTCGTGGAATCTATCCCTATCGCGGGTAATCATGTCTGCGCGTTTATACCCTGCGAAACGTCTTGCCCATACAATAGTAAACACATCTGGATCCAATAGCTTTCCAGTTTGATCGGCCACTAAATCAAAGGCTCTTTTCTTTAAATATTTCTTTCTATCTATGAAACGCTCATCATTTTGTTCGTCCATTGCAAAATACAATTGCTTATCTGACCAGTAACGCCAATTTTGAGAATTGGTGACATGAATAATGGGACAAATACCTTCATGTTTATTCCACATTTTTCGACTCACATGGCCATGCAATTCGGATACGGCATTAGACAATCGGGCAAAACGCAATGCAACAAGCGAGTGATTAAATTGATCATCTTTCATGCCAGTGATTCGTCGTACTTCATCTAATGGCACTCCATTGAAGTAAGACATCTTATGGCATAGATAAATATCATGCTTTTCATTTCCGGCTTCTTCAGGAGTATGCGTAGTAAAGACTAAGCGTTTCTTTATTTCCTCAAGATCTCCTTTGAATTTTTTATACAAATAAAAAGCAGATGAAATGGCATGTGCTTCATTGAGGTGATATACTTCAGGATTAAACCCAAGCTCATCAACTAGCTTGGCTCCACCAACTCCAAGTAAAATAAACTGTGCCACTTTGGTTGCAACGTTTGCATCATACAAACGATGTGTGATGGTTTGAGAAACATAATCATTCTCAGGGCAATCAGTACTCAATAAGAAAAGTGGGGCAGACTTAAATGTTTCTGGATTAAGGTAAAAAACCTTTATCCAAACAGGAGCATCATGAATCATGATTTGAAACTTAATGCCTGTATCTTCTAGAAAATTATATATTTTTTCGTTCCACTGAACTTGCAATGTCTGATCTTGATTTCTTGCTTGATCATAATAACCATACTTCCAGAGAATCCCTATACCAATAAGGTTTTGACGCAACTCATATGCACTTCTCAAGTGTGATCCAGATAAAAAACCAAGACCACCACTATAAATTTTTAAGGGTTGATGAATTGCAAATTCCATGGAGAAATAAGCAACTTTTTTTGAATACGTAGAATCTGATGTGTACGGAACTGTGTAATTGGTAAATCCTGTCATGCCTCTTTTCGTTAGATTAGGCTGCAAGTTAATCTGATTTATTTAAACGATAAAAATTAATATGTATATAAAACACATAGCTCCTATTTACTTAGCATAACAGCTGAAAATAATTCCTATAAGATCGATGCTGACAACTTGGTTCATATTCCTTTACTTTGTAAAAACACAGTTTATGCGATTACTTATAGCAACCTTGTCCTTTTTTTTGCTATTAAGTTCATGTGGCAAAAAAATCAAGGATGTAAACAGTGATGAGCCCATTGCAGCGGTAGATTTTATTGAATCATTTAAAGAGCATGAATTACCAATCAACTTCAATACAGTTAATTTAGTCGGAAAAGAGTCTGATAGCTTTTTTATCAAATCGAAAAAAGTACTGCAATTTATTCCAGACAGCCTTTTTAAAAAATCATTTAACAAAGCAACAGACCTAAGCTTCTACAGAATGGGGAGATACAATGTAGAGTCAGAAGAAACCTATTTATTTCTTGTCGCAGAAAAGAGAGAAAAAAAAGTAGCGTATATCATATGCTTTGATAAAAATCGAAATTATAGTGCGGGAATGGAACTCGCTCAAAAAAGCGATGACCCTGGTGTTATTTTTGAAGGAGGCATTGATAAAAAATTAACAGTTATTAAGATTAAAAATAAAAAATCAGCAGAAGGTAAAATTATCTACAATAAGAGTGCCTATGTATACAACACAGAAGGATTATTTACATTAATCCTTACAGAAAGCAATGAACCTGTTGAAGAATCAATTGTGCAAAATCCAATCGACACGCTGCCAGCAAAAAATCCATTAAGCGGTAATTACGTAGAGGATAAAAATAATTTTGTTTCAATTCGCGATGGCAGTAAACCCAATAAGCTGATTGTTTTCATGAAACTGGCTAAGCATGCAGGCAAGTGTGTTGGCACACTTCGAGGAGATATTATTCAAGTTAAACCGAAAGTGTTTCAATACAATAAATCAGACGATCATTGCATCATTGAATTCAATTTTAAAAACAACAGCGTAAAAGTGAGAGAATTAGAAGCATGTGGAAACCATAGAGGTATTCGATGCACATTTGATGGAAACTACATGAAGGAGTCTAAAAAATCATCCCTTCGATAATGTCATCAAAGGTCTCTCTTCGTCTAATTAATTTATTTTCTTCTCCATCAACTAATACCTCTGCAGGCCTTTGTCTTGAATTAAATCGGCTACTCATTTCAAATCCATAAGCCCCTGCGTTATTGAACAACAAGATATCATTAGGTCTCACCTCATTGAGTTCTCGATCCCATGCAAACGTATCGGTTTCACAAATATTTCCTACCACATTATAGGTTTTTAAATCCCCTTGAGGGTTGGATAAATTAGTGATAAAATGATATGCTTCATAAAACATTGGACGAATCAAGTGATTGAATCCGCTATTCACCCCTACAAAACTTCTTGTTGGAGAATGCTTAAGCACATTGGCTTTCACTAGAAAATAGCCACATTGGCTAACAAGAAACTTTCCTGGCTCAAACCATAGTTGAAATGTTTTTCCGGTTTCAACTTCATATCTTGAAAAGGCCTCAGCTACTTTCTCCCCCAAGGCTTCCATGTTGGTTCCCTGCTCATCTTTTTTATAAGGAACTTTGAATCCACCGCCTAAATCGATAATAGAAACCGTTGGAAATTCTTTTGCCAATTCCAATATTAGTTCAAGCCCTTTTATATAAACATCGATATCTCTTACCTCACTGCCCGTATGAATATGAAGTCCTTTAATTTGAATTCCAGTTTCTGAAACGATTGATTTAATTTCCTCCCCTTGCTCTATGGAAATACCAAACTTACTATCGACATGGCCAGTAGAAATTTTTATATTTCCACCTGCCATGATATGCGGGTTTAGTCTAATGATTACTGGATAACTCCCTCCAAAATGATTCCCAAAAGCTTCTAGAATAGACAGGTTATCTATATTGATATTCAAGTGTAAGTCAGTGGCTTCGATGTATTCATCTAATGAAACACTATTGGGAGTAAAAATAATTTGATTGGGTTCAAATCCAGCTTTGATGGCTAGTTTAACTTCATTTATGCTTACACAATCAATTCCACCGCCCATTTTCAAGATGATACGTAGAATATTTATATTCGTCAACGCCTTACATGCATAAAAAATACGTGTATCATTTCTACGAAACGTATGGGCAAGAAGTTTATATTGATGCCTGATACAATTCGCATCATACAGATACAATGGTGTACCGTATTCGTTTGCGATATTCAACAAAGTAGTTGGAGAGAGGACAGGATGCATCTGAATAATATGTGGACTATGTATTAGGAAATTTTAGACTCAACATCCGTATCATTTTCTTCTGATGATTGTTGTTGTTCGTCCATCTCTATATTGAAATTCTCTTCTTCGCTGCTGTTTTCGATTGCACTAATTACTTCCTCTTCAGTTTGGGCAGTTGATGAAGCAGAACCTTCTATATCAAAATGCTCAGCATTTACCAATGTTGGTTCTACCATCTGCTCTGCAAGCACTTCACTAATCTTTGGAAGGTCATCTGAATTGTTGATGCCAAAATAATCCATGAAATGCCTAGACGTTCCATAGATAAGTGGTTTGCCTACCATATTTTCATTTCTTCCGCTGATCACAACCAATTCCTTTTCCAATAATTTCTGAATACTATAATCAGAGTTTACGCCACGAATGGATTCAATCTCAGATTTGGTGATGGGTTGTTTATAGGCAATAATAGCCAATGATTCCATCGCTGCAGTGGAAAGCCTTTTTAGAAACTTATCGCCATTAAGCTGGGCGATGGTTTGATGATATTCCTTTTTTGTAAGGAACTGCCATCCGCCTCCACTTTGCCTTAATTCAAATGGATAAAATTCGGAGCTGTATTTCTCTCTGATCCCGTCGATGGATGTTTCAACTTGATCCATTCCAATTTTATCGTCCAAGAATCCAAAGGCATTGTTTATGAGTTCAACCACATCAATCGATGTCAATGGCTTTTCACTCGCAAAAATGAGTGCTTCGATATGGGTGATTAAGTTTGAAATGTCCATTTTACAATAATACAGTAGTGACCCTAAGGCCGGTTATTTTGTTAAAAATAGGAGAAAAACACTAAAGTTGATTGGTTAACCTTGTAATGCCGCCGCGCCACTTACAATTTCACTCAACTCAGTCGTGATAGCTGCTTGTCGTGCTCTATTGTATGATATTTTCAGTGATTTGAGCAATTCATTGGCATTCTCCGAAGCCTTGTCCATAGCAGTCATACGTGCACCATGCTCAGAAGCATTGCAATCAAGAACTGCTTTAAATAGCTGGGTATTAAGAATTTTAGGCATCAGCTCAGCAATCAACTGTTCTTTTTCTGGCTCGAAAATAAAATCTGTTTTTGCTTTACTCGCACCTGCAGCAGGTATTACTTTTGATATGGGCAAGAACCGTTCTACGGCAAAGCGCTGTGTGGCGGCATTCCTAAATTCACTATAAACAACCTCAATAACATCAAATTCTTTTTGTTTAAATGCGTCAATAGCTGCCTTAGCGCATTCTTGGACTTTCTCGAAAGAAAGATGAAGAAAGGTATCCCTGAAATTGGTATTTACATTGAATCCTTTTTTCATAAAAAACTCGGCCCCTTTCTTACCTATAGCCCAGATGGATAGATTACCCGCTTGCTGAGCAGCAGCATAATTTTCCTGAATAGTAGACAACGCAAGCTTCTGAATATTAGCATTGTACGCTCCACACAATCCACGATCACTCGTTACGACAATCAGCAATACCTTATTTATAGCCCTTTCCTCTGCTAATGAACCACTTGAACCACTGTCGTCATTGCTAACGATATTGGCAAGCATATCTTGAAGCTTATTGGCATAAGGCCTCATTTGAATGATAGCATCTTGTGCACGGCGAAGCTTTGCTGCACTCACCATCTTCATTGCTTTGGTAATCTGCTGGGTAGATTGTACCGATTTTATCCTATTTCTTACTTCTTTTAATTGACCGGCCATTGGGGATAGGTAATTTAGAGTGCAAAAGTAATAAAAAGACGTGAGACGAGAGATGTGAGGTATTAGTTTTTCTGATTGGCCTTTTCTAAAAATGAACCTTTTTATGCCACAATTAGATATTACTCACCCCATTTCTACCATTTTTTTAGAATAGTATGTATAATCTTATCAATGGATAATGATAAAGCTTCAACTGAATCCATCTCTTGTTGATTGATAAATCCCAACCTATTTGAGATTAATACCTGCGTCTTCAATTCATATAACGAGCCGAGTGCAATCTTCAAGTAACGCTTGAACTCCTCTCTTGATCGTCTACCAAAACCTTCTGCGATGTTGCTGGGAATTGAAACAGCAGATCTATTCAGTTGTGAAGTCAACCCAAATAATTCAGATTTAGGGAATGCTGAAGTAAGGGTATAAATTTCCTCTAGCAAACAAACAGATTTCTGCCAAACAATCAAATCTTCATAACTTTTTACCGTGCCCATTCTTAAATGTAGAGCAAAGGCAACCAATAAAAAACGTGTTCTTACAACTAATATCAGTTATTATCATCTCACTACTCACGTCTAATATCTAACGTCTGTTGTCTAACATCTGTTGTATTAACACTAACGTCTCACGTCTAACATCTAACGTCTATTGTCTAACATCTGTTGTATTAACACTCACGTCTCACGTCTAATTACTAACGTCTGTTGTCTAACATCTAACGTCTATTGTCTAACGTCTGTTTTCTCACGTCTAATAAAAAAACCCCCACCAATTGGGTAGCTGTTCCTGAAATAGTCAACCCCCCTGAACCAGAAGTAACTGTTCCATTATTTACTAAATCGCCTGATAGCGTTACAAGATTACTACCTGGAGTAATTGTAACACCATTACTAATATTTAATGTATCGATAGAAAGAGCAGCACCTAAAGATGTTGTACCACCCGTGATATTTAAATTATTAAAAGAAGTAAATGTTGATGCAGGCAATGTATTGGTAGCAGTGAGTTCAACCGTGCCGGTACCTGGGGTCCAAGTAGGAGCTGTAGATCCAGTACCTAATGAAAAGCTTCCTGTTTTTAATGTTCCCCCACTTGTCATAATAATGCTACAAACAATTGAGCTAGTAGTATTTTGAAAAAGCACCAAAGTACCAGCAGTTAGAGTTGCATCACTAGTAAAAGTTATCCTTCCTGTTCGATTATTACCCCCGCTAGTTTGGCCTACATTGATATTGCCAGTAACTGTAAGTTGTGGATTTGTACCAGAAAAGGTTATTTGTGCTGTTGAATTCCCTCCATCTCCAATATTTAATGAAGCACAAGTAAATGTGCCATTAACTGTAACATTATGAGTACTAGTAATAGTAACCGCATCATTAGGACTAGGCACGCCACCTGTAGTTCTATAGGATTGTGCTGACACAGCATTTGAAGCATTCCCCGTTAAAGTCAAACTAGTATTACTTGTAATTGAAGCAACCGTACCAATAGCAGTTGCTCCCTGGGTACCAATCATTGAACCTACAGAAAGTTCTGTAGTAAAGGAAGTTCCAGAACCTGTTACTGTGGTAGAGTTTGTTGCAGAAGTAACTGTTCCAGTGCGATTGGTGTTGGCAGCAGTCCAAGTTCCGGTTGCGCTCCAATTACCAGTACTCGATGTAGTTCTTTGTGCAGAAACAGTAGTAGTTAAAAATAGCAAAGCAATCAACACATTGATTGCATAATAAAATGGTTTAGAAACAACAAGTTTCATAGAGGGTACGTTTGATGAATGAAAAAAATTCGGCTTTGGATAGGAAGGAAATCATTCAATCTGTTTGTGGATTGAACTGATTCTTTTTTTGGATTTGGGTACGTATATTTCCTTAATCTGGTTAAGTACTATGCCGTAGGATTAGGCAATGTTATAGAGATTTTCTTTAAGATGCAAGTATCAACAAAAAGATATGGTATTTCTTCTGTAACCACTATCTGCAAAGAGGTTAATTATTTGTAACCAACTCAATCGCAAGTGGCTATATATTAGTTACCCACCTACTTTAAAATTATTTTTCATTTTTTTGAATACGAAAAATGGCATGCAGGCACGGAGGAGGCAAGAGGCAATAGTTTCGAAAAGGCAATAGGCAAGAGGCAATAGGCAAGAGGCAATAGTTTTTAAAAGGGGCAAGGGCACAAAGGCACACGGTAAGGGAGGTGGCAATAGGCAATAGTTTTTAAAAGGGGCAAGGGCACAAAGGCACACGGTAAGGGAGGAGGCAATAGGCAATAGTTTCGAAAAGGCAATAGGCAAGAGGCAATAGGCAAGAGGCAATAGTTTTTAAAAGGGGCAAGGGCACAAAGGCACACGGTAAGGGAGGAGGCAATAGGCAATAGTAAAACAGCGATAAGCGTTAAGCGTTAAGCGTTCAACTCCGAACTCCCAACACATAGCGTTCAGCGTCTAGCGTTCCTACCCATTTTTTCTGGGTATTTTCTATATCGCAAGGGCCACATTAATCCATGTCGGATCAAACTGCACATCATATTTTTTGTAAAAATCGATGGCCGACTGGTTCCAATCTAGCACCTGCCACGTGATTTTTTTGAAGCCCTTTTCCCTTGCTTCCTCAATAAGTCGATCCATCATGAGTTTGCCAATTCCCCTACCTCTCATGGATTCCGTCACCAATATATCTTCTAGGTACATCACCTGACCTTTCCAAGTGCTGTAGCGGATGTAGTAGAGAGCGAAGGCGAGAATAGGTTGGGGAAGTTTAGGGAGGTTTAGGGAGGTTGAGCCTTCAACATTCTCAACTTCCTCAACCCTCTCAACCTTGCCTTCCTCAACTACAAACGCCCACCACACTGGGTTTACGCCGAATCCGCATTCCTCAAAATGCACTGGGTCGACAGTAACTTCTTCCGGCATTTTTTCATACTCAGCCAATTCTTGGATAAGTTTTAGCATTGCGGGACAATCCTCTCTGGTTGCTCTTCTGATCTTCATGATTTATTTAGATGTATGTAAATTTAGCATAACAATAGACATGAGACGTGAGACATGAGGTTTTAGATATCAGATGTCAGACGTGGGACGTGAGACATGAGGTTTTAGATGTCAGGTAGCAGATGCAAGATGGCAGAGGAAAGCCATCAGATTCCTCAAGTCTAATAACCCATTTAAAACACCACCTTTTTAAGATTATAATAGGTATACTCAAAGGTGAATTCACCTTTGAGAAGCGTTTTAGGTATCTGACATTTACCTTAAAAATGAAGATCATTGACATAAATGAATTTATGCACCTAGAAACAAAATTGAGGAATTTACCCCTTCCATTTGTACAATATTTTGTACAATACGGTATTTATTCTAATTTTACAAAATAGAATAAACGTAACATGGAAATAGCATCATATAGCGAATTTAGGCAGCACATGAAATCATTCCTCGATGCAGTGATAAAAACACATAAACCACTTTTCATCACCCGTAAACATGGGGAAGAATTGGTAGTGATGTCAAAAGAGGATTATACCAGCATGGAGGAAACTCTGTATCTCTTGAGCAGTCCCAAGAATGCGGAAAGACTAATGGAATCCATTGCACAGTTGCAAGCTGGTAATACCGTTGAGCAAAAACTAGATATGTAATGAATGTATTGTTCACCGCACATGGCTGGCAAGATTATGTATATTGGCAGAAGAACGACAAGAAAATACTTGGAAAAATAAACGACCTCATAAAAGACATCAGCAGAGATCCCAATGGTGGAATGGGAAAACCAGAACAGCTTAAAAATGCGTTATCAGGATGGTCATCCCGTAGGATCAACCTCGAGCATAGATTAGTTTATAAAATTGAGCAAGTTACAATCATCATTGCCCAATGCAGGTATCATTATTGAAGGTGGAAAAGGGAATTATTAGACGTCAGATGATAGATAAAAGTAGTCAGAAATTTGATATCTGTTATCTTTCCCCTCACCCCAACTCATGTATTAAAAGAGGCAAGAGGCAATAGTTTCGAAAAGGCACATAGCAAGGCAAGAGGCAAGAGGCAATAGTTTTGAAAAGGCACATAGCAAGGCAAGAGGCAAGAGGCAAGAGTGAAACAGCGTTGAGCGCTAAGCGTTGAGCGTTCAACTCCCAACACCCAACTCACCGCGCCCAGCGTCAAGCGTCAAGCGTTAAGCGCTTGAGTAAAATCATCCAATATATCCTCAATATTTTCTATACCCACACTCAACCGAATTAATCCATCGGTAATGCCGTACTCTAAACGATTTTCACGGGGCACACTGGAATGGGACATTGAGGCAGGATGTGATAATAATGTATCGCATGTGCCCAACGAGACTGTGCGTGTACACAACTGAAGCTTGTTCATGAATTGCACACCTGATTCATATCCTCCCTTTAATTCAAAACTCATCATCGCACCTGGATGTCGCATTTGTTTTGAAGAAACAGCGAAATCAGGATGAGTGGATAGCCCATTATAATTGACGGTAGCAATACCAGGATGATCAGTTAAAAACTCAGCCACCTTCATAGCATTATCACCATGACGTTGCATACGCACTTCCAATGTTTTCATTCCATTGATCAATAAAAATGCATCAAAGGCATTGCTATTTCCACCCAACAAACGATGTGTTTTTGTTGCACGTGTTTTCATGAATTCAATATCTGTTCCCAATAAAACACCACCGATAGCAGTGCCATGTCCATTCAAAAACTTCGTGGTAGAATGCACAATAAAATCAATTCCAAATTTAAAAGGCTGTTGAAAATAAGGAGTTGAAAACGTATTGTCGCATGCCGTTAACTTTCCATATTGGGTTGCGAGTGCACTCAACGCTGCTAAGTCAACGCATTGTAGCGTAGGATTGGCGGGCGTTTCAAGGTAAATCATTTTTATAGCAGCATCTTCCTTAAGAAATTTTTCTGCAATAGAAAGATTGCGCAAATCAACAATGATGGCCTCAACTTCAAGGGGCTCCAACAATGTTTTTATCAAATCTTGCGTACCACTATACAATGAATAATGCGTAAGAATCTTATCCCCTTTCTTTAATGCAGCAAGAAACAACGAGCTGATAGCACCCATGCCCGATGCGTGTAAAATTGCTTTTGCTTCTAATGGTTTGCCATTCACTTCAATTTCAAAACACTCCATCGCTGCAATCTTTTCTTCTGCTTCATTCATCGTAGGATTACCCCAACGTGAATAAATATATCCAGGCTCATCTCCAGAAAATCGCTTCATACCTTGCTCTGCGTTATCATATACATACGTTGATGACGCATAAATTGGCGTAAGATGCGCATACATCGGATCAGGGTGTTGACCTGCATGAATGGCTAGCGATGAGAAACCTTTGTATTTTTTTTGTTTGGATGACATGGTGGTGAAATTACGAATTTAATAGACGTTAGTAATTAGACGTTAGACGTTAGATGTAAGATGTTAGGCATTAGAAAAAGTTTATAGGAGATTCAAATTTTATGTTCAATAATTTAGGCACAAATCAATCACTTCAATAATTTAAGAAATATATTTGATCCAACCAATAACACCTCACGACTAACATCTAATATCTAACGTCTACCTCCTACCTCCTAACTCCTCACGTCTAACATCTAACGTCTATTTGCCCCACCTCACCAATGTTGCGCCCCAAGTGAACCCACCACCAAAAGCGACAAGCACAATGTTATCGCCTTGTTTAATTTTATCTTGAAAATCCCATAGGCAAAGTGGTATCGTTGCTGCGGTAGTATTTCCATACCGCTCAATATTCATCAATACTTTTTCGTCTGGGAGTCCCATTCGACGAGCAGTCGCATCAATTATTCGTTTATTGGCTTGGTGCGGAACAAGCCACGCAATATCGTCTGCTGTCAAATGATTCCGTTCCATCAATTCAAACCCAACATCGGCCATTCCGGTAACAGCAAATTTGAAAACAGGTTGTCCATCTTGAAAAATATAATGTTGCTTAGCTGCAATGGTTTCAGTACTTGCAGGATTCAATGAACCACCGCCCTTCATATACAAATATTTTCCACCGCTGCCATCAGATTTCAATAGACTATCCATCACCCCAAACCCAGCTGTGTTGGGTTCTAACAAAACAGCTCCTGCCCCATCACCAAAAATGATACAGGTTGTTCTGTCGGTATAATCTACTATGGCACTCATCTTATCAGCACCGACCACAACCACTTTTTTATACCGCCCGCTTTCTATCAAAGCAGCTCCAGTGGTCAAGGCATATAAAAATCCTGAGCATGCCGCTAGCAGATCAAACCCCCATGCATTTTTAATACCTAACTTTTCGCATGTAATGTTAGCCGTATTCGGAAACATCATATCGGGTGTAACCGTGGCTACGATCAGACAATCAATTTCGTTTGGATCGATGCCTCTTTTTTCGCAAAGATTTCTAACGGCAGGAACAACAAGATCAGAGGTAGCCATACCTTCTCCCCTTAATATCCTTCGCTCCGTGATTCCAGTTCTGGTTTTAATCCACTCATCGTTTGTATCCACCAATTTCTCCAAGTCAGCATTGGTCAATCTCTCTTCTGGCACATATCCACCCACTGCGGTAATGGCTGCGGTAATTTTTTGATCCATAGTCATTTATTCGGGAGCAAAGTTACGATTTAGTGGGTAGACGTTAGTTGTTAGATTTTAGTTAATAGAAAATTAAAATGTGCATGCTGACCCACTGGTATCATATCCTTAACATTGACTTCTAACTGCTAATCCCGTACCTTTACGAGACCAAATTATCCTCCATGATAGCCTACCTAACCGGTACGTTTACAACCAAGACTCCCTCCTATGTACACATTGATGTTCAAGGAGTTGGGTATGAAGTACAGATCAGTCTGAATACCTATTCAAAAATTCAAGAACTAAAACAAGGAACCTTATTAACCCATCTTCAAATCAAAGAGGATGGACATACTTTATTTGGTTTTTCCGAGCTCGCGGAAAAGCTACTTTTTATACAATTAATCAACGTAAATGGAGTGGGCGCCTCAACCGCAAGAATGATGCTTTCTTCCATGTTGCCCCATGAATTGAGCAGCGCCATTGCATCTGGAAATACGGTTGCTTTAGAAAAAATAAAAGGCATCGGAAGGAAGTCGGCCGAAAGGATTATTCTAGAACTCCGAGACAAGATGGTAAAAAGCGGAAATGATGTTGTAAATCAGGGCTTTACACACAATACCTTGGACACTGATGCGTTAAATGCCTTGATAGCACTGGGAATTCAACGAAACTCGGCAGAAGCCGCCTTGAAAAAGGCAAAAACAGGGGCGACAGAAGAGTTAAGTCTTGAATTATTGATTAAAAAATCACTACAGTTTATTTAAAAAAACTATACACCTTATTGATTTTGAAGAAGTTATTCAATCAGATAACTTTTATTGTAGCATTTCTTTCCTTAGCCAACCTTATTCAGGCTAGGGAAATTCCTTTTTCCAATAGGGCCAACTCCCTGAAAGATAGTATCCCGGGTAATGATAGCTTACGCTTTCCCATCCAAGATAGAAGAGGCGATGCCTTTTCAACACCAAGAAGAAATTCCTTTGACCTAAAAGATCCATCGAACCTAACGGATTCCATCACATATGATCCCAAGACCAAGGAGTATTATATCGTAGAAAAAATCGGTGGAAAATATTACCGAAAGCCAACCTCCCTTAGTTTCGACGATTTCATGCGGATACAGTCTAGAAAAGCAGAAACAGATTATTTTCAAAAGAGAGCGAATACATCCAGTTTGTTGAACAGAAAGTTGGTCAAGCCAAAACTCAACATGACCGATGAATTGTTCAATCGACTTTTTGGAACTGGAAAAATTGATATTCGTCCACAAGGTGAAGTGACTATCACCGCAGGTTATCAAGGACAAAATATCAAAAACCCTACACTTCCTGAGCGTGCAAGAAAAAATGGCGGATTAGATTTTGACCCGGCGGTTAATTTGAATGTTATTGGAAACATTGGAGATAAAATGAAATTTCCAATCAGCTATAACACCCGCTCTACCTTTGATTTTGAAAACCAATTGAAGCTCGACTATACAGGAGGTGCAGAAGATATTTTCAAAAAAATTGAGGTGGGTAACACATCATTTGCATCAAAAGG
>CAMCBE010000009.1 GCA_945872805.1 Chitinophaga pinensis
ACGGAGATCGCTAAGCCTCAAAAACAGCATGAAACTACTAAGCCCTGCCATATCCACCTTGGCGAGGTTGCGCTCATGGCGAATTGAAGCCTGGATGCAACATCCTATTTCAGCACAACGGGAAGTGTTGCAGGACCTTGTTACAACAGCACAATACACAGAGTTTGGAAGGCTGTATGAATTTTCAAAGCTATTCACCACCAAAACATTCAAGCAAGCAATACCCATCCATGAATACAATGATATAAAACCTTATGTAGAACGTATCATGGCCGGGGAACAGAATTTACTTTGGAATACCCCAATCAACTGGTTTGCCAAAAGCAGTGGAACCACTTCAGACAAAAGCAAGTTCATTCCGGTAAGTCAAGAAAGTTTGGTAGATGGACATTTTAAGGCAGCAAAAGATGTACTATCACTTTATTATATGTTTAACCCCGAGTCTGATCTCTTAACAGGGAAAGGATTAGTAGTTGGAGGCAGTCACTCCATAAGCAGCCTGCATGAAGAAGCCCACTATGGCGACCTCAGTGCGGTACTCATGCACAATACCCCCTTCTGGGGTCAATGGATAAGAACTCCAGACCTTCGCATTGCCTTGATGGATGAATGGGAAAGCAAACTTGAAATGCTCGCTGAAACAACTACGAATGAAAATGTAACGTCGGTTTCAGGGGTGCCTACATGGACAATGTTGTTATTTCAACGCATCCTGGATATTTCTGGCAAGAAAAACATGAAAGAAGTATGGCCCTCGCTAGAATTATACATACATGGCGGAGTGTCCTTTCACCCCTATAAAGAACAATTCAAAAAACTAATTGGCGAAAACATACACTATCTCGAAATGTATAATGCAAGTGAAGGATTTTTTGCTGCACAAGATATCCCTGGATCAGACGGAATGTTGCTTTTCCTAGACCATGGAATATTTTATGAATTTATGCCAGTAGAAGAATATGGGAAAGATGATCCAAGAACTATTGGATTGAAAGATGTAGAATTAGGCCAGCACTATGCCCCTGTTATTACAACCAATGGTGGCCTTTGGCGATACTTAGTTGGTGATACTATTCAATTTACCACCAAAAACCCATTCCGGATAAAAGTAAGTGGGCGGCTCAAATTATTCATAAACGCATTTGGAGAAGAATTAATTATAGATAATGCAGATAGAGCAATGGCTGAAGCCTGTTGCCAAACAAATGCCTTGTTAAGCGATTATACAGCAGGGCCAGTTTACTTCAGCGAGGATGGAAACGGGGCACATGAATGGTTGATTGAATTTGAAAATGAGCCTTCCGATTTAAAAAAATTTGCTTCTATACTTGATGAAGAACTAAAAAAACTGAATAGTGATTACGAAGCAAAGCGGTATAAGAATATTGCCCTAAGAGAACCCATAATCAAATCATTGCCTCGTGGAATTTTTTCTCAATGGCTGAAATATAAAAATAAGTTGGGCGGTCAGCACAAAATACCAAGGCTAAGTAATGATCGCATCATTATTGAAGAAATTGCATCATTGATCAATTCACAATCCCAAAAGTAGATCAACCGGTAGTCTAACCGACACATCTGAGGTCTAACATCTTTTAATTATCTTGCACAAAATCTGAAACAATGAAATTGCTTGAAAATAAAGTGGCTATAATTACTGGCGCAGCACGTGGAATCGGTGAATCAATTGCCATAAAATTAGCTGAACATGGCGCCCATATTGCATTTACTTATGTTAGTGACAGTAGTGAAGAAAAAGCAACCACTCTAGTGAATAAACTTGAGTTGTTAGGCGTAAAGGCAAAAGCGTGGAAAAGCAATGCCGGAGACTATCAGCAAGCAGAGTCGTTTGTAAATGATGTAGTAAAAGAATTTGGTACTGTTGATATTTGCGTTAACAATGCTGGAATTTCAAAAGATAATTTGCTGCTCCGCATGACCCCAGAGCAATGGGACGAGGTGATGAACGTCAACCTCAAGAGTGTATTCAATATGACAAAGCAAGTGATTCGTCCTATGATGAAATCAAAAAAAGGATCCATTATAAATATGAGCTCTATTGTTGGCGTTCGTGGAAATGCGGGACAAGGGAGTTATGCTGCGAGCAAGGCAGGAATAATCGGCTTCACTAAATCCATTGCCCTTGAATTAGGAAGTAGAAATGTTAGGGTGAATGCCATTGCTCCAGGTTTCGTTGAAACAGATATGACTCATTATCTTAAAGAAGGTGCAGCAGCGGAAGCATTTCTATCCAAAATACCCCTCGGAAGATTTGGTACAGCAGAAGAAATAGGCAATACAACACTATTCCTAGCGTCAGATATGAGCAGCTATATCACCGGACAGGTTATCAGCGCTTGCGGCGGCTTGAATATTTAACAAAATTTTTACAATTAATAGCAATTGAACAATCATGCCAATAATCCATTGAGTCTGTTTTAAATTTGAACAAAAAAATCGGCTCCATATTACTTAAAACACAATAATTACATCAAATAAAATTAACAATCAATTGCAATTCATCAAATTAATTGGTGTAATTTTACTTTCCATAAATACATTTTACAGTTAGTGAGAAAAAATAGGAATATATACAGTGTAATAAAAAAAATAAACGCAAGTTTACTCTTACTTGCTGTAATATCCTTAACTATTAGCACCCCTGTAGCATTTTTCACTCAGGAATTTTCTGAAAATACACCTGAACAAAATACACCCCATCCTATTGATGACTCAGAAGATGGGGCATCAAACTTATTAAATAGCAATACCAACGAAGAAGACCCCCCTGCAAACGATAATAGTATCGAAAAGTTCGTACACAATCCCTCTGAATTTGAAACAAACCATATACAGAAAGTATCATATTTCGAAACTAACAAGGTTGAACTCTATCATGCTTATCACGGAGAGCTTCTAGTGCCACCGCCAAACTGCAATGCTTAGGCATAGACTACACTATTCTGAATCCCTACAGTATCACAAATTTTATTTGAGTTTAAAAAACTCTTATCACATTCTACTTTTTATTAACATCAAATACATTAAAGGTATTTGAGAAACTACTATATGATGAAAAAACATTCTAAAGAATACCTCAAAGAGCTTACCGCCCAAGAAGGGTTTCAATTATTAGTTGAGGGAAATCAACGATTTATACATTCACTTAATAAAGATCATGATCACTTGGAAATGGTAAATGAGACGAGAGATGGTCAATACCCATTTGCCGTTATTTTAAGTTGCATGGATTCACGTACTTCAGTGGAATTGATATTTGATCAAGGACTAGGCGACCTTTTCAGCATTCGAATAGCTGGCAATATTGTGAATAATGATATTCTAGCAAGCATCGAATATGCTGTAAAATACGTGGGGTCAAAAGTACTGGTGGTCTTAGGACATACCGAATGCGGCGCTATCATGAGTGCTAAAAATGGTGTTAAAGACGGACACATCACAGAGCTTCTAAATAGAATAGAACCTTCAATTAGTAAAGCTATGTTAAAACAAGAAGGAGATCATTTATTCAATGATAATACCTCATACGCCAATGTTGAAAATAGTCTTGAAGAAATACTCACAGGCAGTGCAATAATCAAAGAATTATTTACGAATGGAGAACTAGGAATCGTTGGCGCTGTATATGACGTTAATAGCGGAGCTGTCGACTTCTTTAAAAACATCACAAGAAAAACAAAATTAAGCAAAACTGCCAAGGTTGATATTTAAACATCAAATATGAAAATAAATAATAATAACATTAAATCAGATTTGTTGTCGGGCATGGTGGTTTTTTTAGTTGCCCTCCCACTTTGCTTAGGAATATCAGTTGCAAGCGGTGCACCACCATTCGCAGGAATCATCACAGGGGTAATAGGAGGAATAGTTGTTGGGGGTTTGAGTAAATCACACGTTAGTGTATCTGGGCCAGCAGCAGGTCTGATTGCCATTATTCTTCTAGCTATTACAGATTTAGGCTATGAAACTTTTTTAGCCGCAGTTGTCATTGCAGGCCTTATTCAACTTACTTTAGGATTGGCAAAAGCAGGAGGCATTTCTAGCTACTTCCCTACCAGCGTCATCGAAGGCATGTTGGTTGCCATTGGTATTATCATCATAAAAAAAGAATTACCACATGCCATTGGCTACGGCACTATCAATGATGGTCAATTTTTCTCATATGAGATTATAAAAGAAGATTATGGTTTTGTCACTAACATATTACACTCCTTCAACTTTGCACATCTAGGTGCAATAATTGTTACGGCTACCTCACTATTCATCATTTATGCATTTAATAATATATCAGCACTAAAAAAAATAAAGGCTATACCTGGTGCTCTAGTTGCAGTTGCATCAGGCATTGCCTTGAACGAATTTTTTATCACAGCTTTCCCATCATTAGCGATCCCTAAAGAACAATTAGTTATGCTGCCAAAAGCCAGTTCACTAAATGAATTCTTTACACAATTTACACTCCCTTCAATATCAGGGTTTACAAACCCAAGCGTATGGGTTGTTGGTATTACAATTGCTATTGTTGCAAGCATTGAGACACTTCTTTGCTTAGAAGCAGGAGACAAGATGGATCCATTAAAACGATTTTCGAGTGCAAATGCAGAGCTAAGGGCACAGGGAATTGGCAATATGCTGTCTGGACTAATTGGGGGATTGCCCATGACATCGGTTATTGTTAGAACAAGTGCAAATGTGAATGCAGGAGCAAAAACAAAACTATCGGCTATTTTTCATGGTCTATTTCTTCTAGTTGCAGTTTTAACTATCCCTAGCCTACTCAACAAAATTCCTATGGCAAGTCTTGCTGCAATTCTAATAATGATTGGATTAAAGCTAGCTAGTTTAAAAACTTTTCGTCATTTATGGGATGCAGGCAAACAACAATTCATTCCATTTGTGGTTACCGTAGTTGCAGTTGTTTTTACAGATCTTTTAAAAGGAGTAGGCATTGGATTGGCTTTTAGCCTATACTTCATCCTGCGAGGAAATATGAAATTAGCTTACTTTTTTAATAAAGAACACCACAATGATAGCGAAACAACTCAAATCGACTTGGCGCAAGAAGTGTCGTTCTTGAATAAAGCCATGATCAAACACTCATTGTCAAATTTACCAAACAATAGTAAACTTATTATCAATGCGGCACATACGGTATATATAGATCATGACGTCTTAGAACTCATACGCAACTTTGTCGATTTTGGCTCTAAGGATAAAAATATCAACGTAAAATTGATCAATTTCCGACCTGCATACAAAATGGAAAATACAGAGTATGATTATTCCAAAATGAAGAAAGGTTAAATGTTCGGTCTACACATAGAACTTATTTCATACTTGAATTAGCCTATAATATGGATATATACAAAGAAAATAATTCCTCTGCTCTGTTCAATACAGATCGTATTTTAAGTGAGTTAAAACATTATTTACCATCTCAACAGGCACTAAAGGATTTCATTCATCATAATTCACTGCACGCCTTTCAACATATGAAATTTTATGATGCCATATTTAAAGCATCAAATATTTTTGGATACCATGTACACCTAGAACTTAACGAATACAGAGAACTTTATACAACAGGAAGAATAAAAAAAGAAATACTAATAAGTATTCTCTCAAAAAAAGATAAAAATATTGATCAATGGTTGGGGAAAATGCTCCACCATCACTATGATATTTTAAAACAACCTAGAATTGGACAAATCAGAAAGTTATGGAAAGATGTATACAAAATAGATCTTGATGGACTAGTTCATCCTAGATTATTCAGAATACTATGTGTTTTTTTAGATCAAGGGGTTGCTATAGACAGGTTTCCTATTCAAAACAAAAGCTTTATAGAAAGCATAAAAGAACTAGAGCAAAAAAGCCTAGTCAGTTTTTTTAAAACTAAATCCACCCGTGAACTTTTCACAAATGGCTCATACTCTATTGAATCACTACTAAAAGAAATAGTTGGTGATTCTCAATATTTTGAACAATATCTATTTGATAGTCACTTTGCTCACAATGGCTGGAGTGGTTTTGTTTCATCGGTAGAAGACAATCCACAAACATTATTAGATAAGAAAATAATAACATTCAAGGAATTGGTCGAATTTGAACTGTTAATTGAATTAGATACTATTACCGCAATACTTGGTGATAGCAGAAAACCCTTGGCTAATTTTATTAAAGAAAAGCCTACGTTATTATTTGAGGATGTTAACAAATCAGAATTTAGTGAAGTAATTGAACTCTGGCAAGATGCTTTTGAATGGAGTTACTATGACACGGTTCTGAAGGGAATTCAAGTATTTAACAAAAAAAGAAATGAACTAGACAAAGAAGATACATTACAAACATCATTTCAAGCCATATTTTGTATTGATGAAAGAGAATGTTCACTTAGACGACATATTGAAGCGACAGATCCAAATTGTGAAACAATGGGTGCGCCAGGTTTTTTTGGAGTTGAATTTTATTTCCAACAACACGACTCCAAATTTTATGATAAATTATGTCCAGCGCCTGTTACACCAAAATATCTGATAAAAGAATTTTCAACAACTACAGAAAGAAAAAACGAACTATTGTATTCAAGAGATTCCCACGGAATGATGACAGGGATTGCTTATAGTTTAGTGTTTGGTTTTTGGGCATTTATAAAAACAATCAATGCACTTTTCAAGCCAATGATGAGCCCTGCAATTTCAAATGCATTCGGGCATATGCATAAATACGCAAAACTAAGTATTGAAAACAAAGATCCAAAAGATATTGAAAACGGTCTACAAATTGGATACACTCATGAAGAAATGACTACAAGAGCAGAAGGATTTTTGAAAGGTATGGGATTAATAAAAAATTTCGCCTCTATTATATATCTCGTATCCCACGGAAGTAGCAGTGCAAATAACCCTCACCATGGAGCGCACGACTGTGGCGCATGTAGTGGTAGACCAGGTGCAGTAAACGCTCGTGTTCAAGCCTTTATATTAAATCATAAAAATGTAAGAAAAATTCTAGCTACTAAAGGAATCCTTATCCCAGATAATACTTGCTTCATAGGGAGCATGCATGACACCGCTGCAGATATTATTGATTATTATGACGAAGACTTTTTAAATGATACTTCGAGAATTGAACATGAGAAAAATAAAAATAAATTTGAAATTGCTTTAAATCTAAATGCAAAAGAACGAAGTAGAAGATTTGCTTCAATAGATACAAAACAGAATCTGAATGAAATAAGAAAGTCAATTCAAAAACGATCAGTATCTCTATTCGAGCCAAGACCAGAGCTTGGTCATGGAACGAATACTCTTGCGATAATAGGTAGAAGAAAAACCACTAAAGGGCTTTTCCTAGATAGAAGAGCCTTCCTTAATAGCTATGACTACACTACTGATCTAGATGGAGAAATTCTATCAAATGTTATGCGCCCAATAGGTCTAGTGTGTGGGGGAATCAACTTAGAATATTATTTCAGCAGAGTAGACAACTTAAGAATGGGAGCAGGCACTAAACTCCCTCATAATGTTATGGGTCTCTTCGGAGTTGCTAATAGCAGTGATGGCGATCTAAGGCCAGGCCTCCCTTGGCAAATGATAGAAGTCCACGACCCCCTTAGGCTACTTGTAATTGTAGAACATCAACCTGAGGTGGTTCTAAAAGCAATTCAATCTTCTCCTGAAGTTTACGAGTGGTATAAAAACGAATGGATACACATTGTTGCCATGAACCCATTTGACCAAAAATTCTATTTATTTAAAGATGGTATGTTTGAGCACTATGAACCGATTACGAAATCAGAAGAAATAAAATCAATCCATAATATGGAAGAATTTTTTGAATCTTCAAATGAAATGGAAACCAATCATATCACTCATGCTACTAAAGAAAATCTTCCAGTGTATCTTCTAAATTAACCAACACAATGTTTCCGAATCAACTATTTTAATTCCCCAATGATAGAATCAATTCAAGAAATAAATAACCAATTGATAGTATTGTTTGTAGCAATACCTTTACTATCTTTTGTTGCAACACTATTCTGGAAAAATAAACAAGAAAATTCAATTTCTGGAATTGTTCAAATTACTAAGTCCATATATATAATTTGGGCGGTTGGCTATTTTATATTGTGGGGCATTTCAGGGTCTCCGGAAATACACCTTAACCTACTTACAATATACGAAAGCAACGATTTTGTTTTTGCGATTCACTTTTATTACGACAGAATAACAGCAGTTTTCAGTTTGCTTGGTGCGGTTTCATTTTTTCTTGTCACTACTTTTAGTCGGTATTACATGCATCGAGATGAAGGTTATAAAAGATTTTTCAACACAATCTTATTTTTTGCATTTGGATACAACCTTATCATATTTTCAGGAAACTTTGAAACACTATTTCTAGGCTGGGAGTTTATAGGACTCTCATCTTTCCTTCTCATTGCATTCTATAGAAACCGATACCTACCTGTAAAAAATGCTTTTAAAGTACTTTCTAATTATAGATTAAGTGATGTCGCACTTATGTTAATGATGTGGATGATGCATCACCTAACGCACAGCAACATAGATTTCACAGAATTGTCCAAAGTGAAGATTATGGTAACGCAACACAAACAAGAAACGATGGCAATATTCATAGTAATCATGATATTAGTTTCTTCTATGATAAAATCAGCACAGATACCATTTACAAGCTGGCTACCAAGAGCAATGGAAGGTCCCACAACGTCTTCTGCCATTTTTTATGGATCACTGAGCGTTCATATAGGCGCATTTCTCTTACTTAGAACATATTCCTTTTGGGAAGATATGCTTTGGTTTAAATATACTATTGTCTTTATTGGCTTAGCCACTGCTGTAATTTCAACACATATTTCAAGAGTACAACCAACCGTAAAGACTCAAATTGCATATTCTTCTGCTGCTCAAATTGGAATAATTTTTATTGAAATCGCACTAGGATTTCATTTTATCGCACTTATACATATAGCAGGAAATGCATTTTTAAGAACTTACCAATTGCTTGTTTCACCATCAGTATTAAACTACTTAATCCATAATCAATATTTTCACTATCATCCTACCCCAGTAAAAAAATTAACTAAATTAAAAGCAACTTTTTTCATTCTAGGGATAAAAGAATGGGGGCTAGACCAATTTTTTTATAGGTATTTATACACTCCATTCAAGTGGATTGGCAAACAATTTGACTGGGTAAAAAAGACAAAATCAATTTTAATAATTTTCATATTGGGAATAATATCGGTTATTTATTTTTTAGCAAATGATAATATCAAATCATTCGATGGCGCTCTGTCCATTTCAATGCTTACTATTGCACTCTCCTTAGTTCTATTCTCTTTTTCTTATCGCGGATCGGCATTAAGAGCTTGGGGAGCTCTTATGGTTTCACACATTTTTATACTCGCGGGAATTAGTAATAACGAAAAAGAAATTAAATCAGTTGAGGTTTTTTTATATATAAGTGGTATTCTTATTTCCTTCATCATTGGTTCTCTAGCTTTATATAGGGTGAAAAAAATAGACAAAGACATATTACTTAACCAATATCATGGATATGTCTATGAAGAAAAAAATACTGCTTTTTTATTCCTTCTATCTTCTATCGGAATGATAGGATTCCCTCTAACAGGGGCATTTATTGGAGCAGATGTCTTTTTTACCTATATCAAAACAAATCAGCCAATTTTAATTATACTCTTGTCTACGTACCTGATATTTATGGAATTTGCCTCAATTAGAATTTTTATAAGGATATTTCTAGGGCCTCATAAAAAACTGAGCCATCCAGTTGCATTTCGTTCAAGTTAAACAAATATCGTTTAAGAAATTAATCCATTGAATTATACATATACTAAGACGTAATCTTAGCTTTACTATCAATCTTGATACAAAGATTTGTAAAGATCTCATCAATATCACCAAACCCATTCAGCGTAATCACTTTGTCGAACGCAGCATAATGCTCAGCAACTGCCAGGGTCTCATTTTTATATACAGAGATTCGCTTTTTTTGAACGGCTTCATCAGCGTCATCTGACCTACCAGATGTTTTAGCTCTATTAATCATACGCACAATCAACTCCTCTTCAGGAACATCAAGCGCCAACACAAGGCTGATAGATGTTCCATGACTTTGCAACAGTTCATCTAATGCAATTGCCTGTGCTTTGGTGCGAGGAAAACCATCGAATAAAAAACCCGAAGCTTGCTTATTCGCATTCAGTGCAGCATCTACCATACCAATGACTACCGCATCTGGAACCAATTGCCCATTATCCATAAAGGACTTTGCCTTCAAACCAAGATCAGTTTTATTGGCTATTTCAGAACGTAGAAGATCTCCAGTAGAAAGATGCTTGAATCCGTACTTTGCAATAAGCATCTCCGACTGAGTACCTTTACCGCTTCCAGGAGGACCAAATAAGATTAAATTGAACATGAAAATATCTGTTAAATATGGTAAAAATTAATATAAAATACAGGAATGCTTGTATTCTAAGGGCCAAATATACTTAGTTTTGTTTTGAAATTTAACTGACATGCAATTAAGAATCACCATCTTTTTACTCACCGCATTTATATACACGAACTGCGGCATTGCCCAGGAAAAAATTAAAAAAGAAACAACCAAAATGAGTCAATCAGAAAAAACCAACCCTGCCTTTTCCAGAAATGCATCGGCAAAAGTTGACATGAAAGACGAGGATTGGAAGAATGCACTTACCCCTGAACAATATTATATTGCTCGCCAAAAAGGAACAGAAAGACCCTGGAGTAGTAAGTTCGAAAAGTTTGAAGAAAAAGGAACCTACTATTGTGCCGCTTGTGGCAATACCCTGTTTAGAAGCAATACTAAGTTTGATAGCGGTTGTGGATGGCCGAGTTTTTTTGAACCGGTGACCAAATCAAGCCTCATTTACATAGTAGACAATTCACTCGGAATGAAAAGAACAGAAGTGGAATGCGGCCGTTGCAAAGCACATTTAGGTCACGTCTTCAACGATGGACCTCCTCCTACCGGCTTACGTTATTGCATCAATGGAGTGATACTTGGGTTCGAAAAGGGGGATAATAAATAGGCAATAGTAAATACAGAAAAGGGACAGAGGCACTAAGTGAGGCAATAGGCAAGAGGAAATAGGCAATAGTGAATACAGAAAAGGGACAAGGGCACGGAGGAGGCAATAGGGAATAGGCAATAGGCAATAGTTCAGCGAAATGCTCAACCCCTAACTCCGAACTCCCAACTCACAGCGTTAAGCATCCAGCATAAAGCGCCAAGCGTCCAGCGTTAAGCGTTCACCCCCCGAACTCCCAACCCACAGCGTTAAGCGTTAAGCGTCCAGCGTTAAGCGTCCAGCGTTAAGCGTATTACTATTTTGCCTGATTCATTTCAAGATTGATAATAATCTCAACATCATTGCCAACCATAAGTCCACCTGCTTTTAATGTACCCGTAAAATTAACCCCAAAATTTGTACGGTCAATCGTGGTTCTTGCTTTGAAACCTGATTTATAACCACCATCATTCGTTTGAATCTTACCACCATAGGTAACATCAAAATCAACTGTCTTCGTTACATCACGCATAGTAAGGTCTCCAGTTAATTTATACTTATTCCCTCCCACTAAAGTCATTGATTTACTTACAAAAGTCATTTTAGGGAATTTTTCAGCATTGAAAAAATCATCTCTTTTTAAATGATTGTCCCTATTTACATTGTCCGTGCTTACAGACGCCACGTCAGTACTAAAATTAATTACCGCATCAGATAAATTATCTTTTGAAACTACAATAGTACCATCAAAGCCTTTGAATGATCCCTCTACCTCGGAAACAACCATATGTGAAACACTAAATTTTACATTAGAATGGGCTTTGTCTACAGTCCATTTTGTCTGCGCAACAAGACCTGAGGTAAATAACAAAGCCAATAGACTTAACTGTACTAAAATTAACTGCTTTTTCATTTTTTTATGATTTTGATGTCTAAACACTAAATTATGTGATTTATAGTCCACAGCAAAATTTTCCCACTGAAATAGTTATGAAAGTGCTCAATAAAAATTTAGTGAAACAAAATTTCTCAAGGACTATATTAATGCATAATTTACCTAAAATTGTTAAACTATGAGAATCGAAAAAGTGATTTATGCGCTTTTAGGAATTAGCTTCTTATTGCTATCCGCCCCAACCTCAGCTCAAAAAGTTACATTAGACCAATTTAAAAATTGGAAACCACGTAATATCGGACCAGCTGGGATGAGTGGCCGTATTACAGCAATTGATGCAATTGTTTCAGATCCAAATAATATATACATAGGTGCGGCTTCTGGCGGTGTTTGGAAAACAAATAATGCCGGCGGCAGCTGGACATCCGTTTTTGATGACCAACCCATTATAAATATTGGATCTATTTCCATCCAACAATCTAACCCTGCAGTAGTTTGGGTTGGAACCGGTGAAGGAAACCCCCGCAACTCGGTAAGTCTCGGAGAAGGTATCTACAAAACAATAGATGCAGGGAAAACCTGGAAAAGAATGGGACTTGAAAAAACAAGAAACATCCATCGCATCATCATCGACCCTACCAATCCAAACACAATTTACGCAGGCGCAATAGGTAACCCCTATGCCGAACATGCTGATCGTGGCGTATTTAAAACTACTGATGGTGGTGAAACATGGAATAAAATTCTATATACAAACGATACATCTGGTGTTGGAGATATGATTATTGATCCATCTAATCCAAACAAACTATTTGCTGCCATGTGGCAACACCGCAGAACACCATGGAGCCTAAATAGTGGAGGCCCTGGAAGTGGACTTTATATGACCTATGACGGAGGAAAAAATTGGAAGAAACTTGGATCAAAAGAAGGATTGCCAGAAGGAAATTATGGACGAATTGGACTAACTATTTCCCACAGCAATCCCAATAGAGTATACGCTCTAATTGAGGCTACAAAAAATGGGTTGTATAAAAGTGATGACGGCGGGTTAACCTGGACATTAACAACAAGCAATCCTGAATGGGTTAGCACTAGACCATTCTACTTCCAAGATATCGCTTGTGACCCAGAGAATGAGAACAGGCTTTGGCTAATTAATCAAATGATTTCAGTAAGTGAGGATGGTGGTAAAAACTTCGATGTCGTTATTCCTTACAACGGGATACACCCCGACCACCAAGCATTTTGGATCAATCCCAAAAACTCAAGCTATATTATTGATGGAAATGATGGTGGTATTGGTATAACAAGAGATAACGGTAAGACATGGATTTTTGATGAAAAACTTCCTGTCGGACAATTTTATCATATCAATGTAGACAACGAAACTCCATATCATGTAATGGGTGGTATGCAAGACAACGGAAGCTGGCATGGTCCTGCTTACACCTGGATAAATGGTGGAATCAAAAATTATTATTGGGAAAGCATTTGGGGTGGAGATGGATTTGATGCCATGGCCGATCCAGACGACGCCTCTTGGGTATATGCAATGAGCCAAGGTGGATCTGTTGGAAAGTATAATGTGAAGACAGGAGAAAGTTGGTATATCCAGCCCACTGCCCCAGATGTTAACACTACACTACGCTTCAACTGGAATGCAGCCATGGCGCAAGATCCATTGAATAAAAATACCATCTACTACGGAAGTCAATACCTTCACAAGTCAACGGATAAAGGTGCTTCATGGCAAATTATTTCACCTGATCTTTCTACTAATGATAGTGCTAAAATTGATCAAACAAATAATGGAGGTATCTCAATTGATATTACAGGTGCTGAAAACTATTGTACAATTATCTGCATTGCACCCTCTTCTAAAGACAACAATGTAATTTGGGCAGGTACAGACGATGGCAACATACAACTTACAAAAGATGGTGGTAAAACATGGACCAACTTCAGAGGAAAAATTCCAGGCTTACCCGTAGGCGCATGGATCCCACAAATTCAAGCATCACGCTATAATGCGGGTGAAGCATTTGTTGTAGCCAACGATTACAGAAGAGGCGACTTCAAGCCATATATCTTTAGAACAACCAACTTTGGCAAAACGTGGACTAGAGTAGTGGATGATAAAAAAGTAACAGGCTATGCATTATGTGTGATACAAGACCCCACTGAACCTAACCTCCTTTTTGTGGGAACTGAGCAAGGGCTTTGGATAAGCTTAGACAATGGCAGCAGTTTCCAACAATGGAAAAATGGATACCCAAGTGTATCTACCTATGATTTAGCAATTCAAGAGCGTGAAGCAGATCTAGCCATTGCAACCTTTGGAAGAGCTCTTTGGATATTAGATGATATCCGTCCGTTACGGAAATTAGCAGCTGAAAAAAGCACATTCAATAATGCCATTACAGTCTTCGGAAGTCGCCCAGTTATTCAAGCACAATTCAAAAATGCTCCTGGCTATGAATGGAGTACATGGGGAATTTGGGATGCAGAAAATAGAGCATCAGGTGCACCTGTATCATTTTTTGTTAAATCATCTTCAGATACCAGCGTGAAAAATGATACTGTACTGGTGAAAATATACAACGACAAAAATGAAGTGATTAGAAACCTTAAATGGGTTGCTGACTCAGGCTTCAACAGACAAATTTGGGGCATGGAAGAAAGAGGGTACAAAGAACCTGGTGCGGGAAGCAGAAGGCAGAGAAGGCGCTCCGGAGCCTCTCCAGATGATGAACCAGGAGGCCAACAAGCGCTACCAGGAACATATAAAGTTGTACTAACCTATAAATCAGTTAGCGACTCCACTATGATCACATTGCAGGACGACCCTAGACTTGGCAACCGCAATGAAATTAAAAAAGCGCAATATGCATTAAGAACCGAACTTAGAAAAAGTGGAGATCAACTTGTTGAAGCCATTGAAGTATTAACAGATGCTGACGATGACTGTAAACAAATTGAAGCGTTTATTAAAAATATGAAAGGCGCTGAAATTGATTCCTTGAAAAAAACTACCACTATTATTCAAGATGAAATTAAAAAAATTAATGAATTCATCAATGGGAAAAAACAAACCAAACAAGGATACGGTCAAGTGCCAACAGTAACCGTAATGACAGAGTACTACCAAGCTAGTATGTATATTGCCTCGAAATCAATTGCTCCGGGAGCAGAAGAAAAGAAGTTAGTTGAGAGAGCGAGCACAATCATTGCAGAAGCAATAAAGAAAGTCGATGACTTTAAAAATGGTTTATGGAAATCATATAGGGATCAGGTAAATGCTACCAAAATGGATCCTTTCGGAAAATAATTCAACAGCCTGAACGCAGTACAACAAATTGTAAAGCGTTCAGGCTTTATTTTTCCTCTAATTTTTATTGATTAAGAATTCAAATGGGGGTTGACTTGCGTTTTTTAATGCCCTGGAAATAATATGTGTATCCTGGCGGAGTTTGAATTTATTCAAATCCATCAACTCAAATGTCTTATAACGATCATCTGACATTTCCGCCAAATTAAGCAATGAATTTAAATACAGAACCTCTTGCTTGAGGACATTTTCATCAAGCTTATCAATTCTGCCTAGTATAATCAAATCTCTATTTAATCGTTCCATACGCCAATTAATAACCTACTAATCCTTTCTTTGACGGACAACCACAATTACTCTTCTTTATAGCCATACAAGAAGACAGTGTAAAAGTCATAAACAAAATTGCTAAAAAGAACCCTGTTGAAAATATTTTTTTCATGTTGTTACCGAATGCTAATTTACATGATTATCGAACACCACATAAAGATTAAAAGAATTTTATATATATTTTAGAGGATAAACTAAAAAGTAGCAAATTAATATCAAGAAAAAAACGGTACTTGTAGCTCCACTAGATTGGGGATTAGGCCATGCAACGCGCTCTATTCCCATTATTAATCAGCTCATTGCAATGAATTTCACTGTTACCATTGCTGGTGAGCGTGGATCACTTACTATTTTAAAAAACGAGTTTCCCAATCTTGAATTTTTACCCCTAAAGGGATACCGAATTCAATACCCTAAAAATGGATTTTTCTTTGTTTTAAAAATACTATCCCAAATACCGAAAATACTTCGAGCCATCTACCATGAGAATAAATGGCTTAACGCACAGCTCAAAAATAAAATGTGGGATTTAGTCATTAGCGATAACAGGTATGGACTTTATTCAAAAAAAACCAAGACCGTATTTATCACACATCAACTCCATATCATATCTGGCTTTGGAAATATCGCCGATAAATTATTACAACGAATAGTTTATAGTAAAATAAACAAATTCAACATATGTTGGATTCCTGATGTTCAAGATGAGTTGTACAACATCGCCGGAAAACTATCTCATCCTATTCAACAACCAAATCATACTAAATTCATTGGACCACTATCGAGGTTAGACCTTGCGTCAGACCAAGCTAATGGACCAATCTTAATCTTACTCTCTGGCACTGAACCACAGCGAACACTATTGGAAAATATACTGCTTAGTCAATTGAATAACATTCAGCATGAAAAAATAATCTTTGTTAGAGGACTTCCTGAAACCACATCAAAAATTAAAGAGAAGGAGCATGTTGAATTTATAAACTATATGGACCTCAATTCGTTGTCTAAGATCATGTCAAATGCATCATTGGTAGTATGCAGGTCAGGTTATTCTACGATCATGGACCTAATTAAGCTACATAAAAAAGCGTTGCTGATACCAACTCCTGGTCAATCTGAACAACTGTACTTAGCACAACATCTCCAAGAAATAAATCGCTTTATCGCTAGGAGTCAAGAAACAGTATCACTAGCTGAAGACATAAAAACATGCAGAGATTCATCAGCCACCATGATGAAGGTTGACTTTACTGAATACAAAAATGCAATGGGGAAAATTCTTGACCTATAAAAAACTAGTACCCCCGTACATCCTTCCCTTCCATAAAGTTGAGAAACGCTTTATTTACAACTCGGTTTCCACCAGGAGTTGGATAATCACCGCTGAAATACCAATCACCTAAATTACTCGGACACGCTTCATGAAGGTTTTCAATGGTTTGATAGATCACTTCAACAGGAATCTTTACTTCAGAGGGAGTAATCAATTCGGCAATTTTAGCAGAAATCTCAGTTGGCGTAAATGACGCATACACTTGCTTCACTACATTTTCAGTATGCAATAAATTATTTCTCAGCAATTCCTTGCAACGCGTATACAATCTATCTAGTAATTCCATTTGATTGCGGTCTTTCAACAAGGCTAATGCGGCCTTAAAGGCAATGAAATCGCCAATTTTACTCATATCAATTCCATAACAATCAGGATAACGAATCTGTGGAGCAGATGATACAATGATGATTTTTTTGGGCTCCAATCGAGATAAAATCCTAACTATACTTTCCTTTAATGTAGTACCCCTAACAATTGAATCATCAATCATAATCAATGTATCAACTCCTTTTTGAACAGTGCCATACGTAATATCGTATACGTGCTGCACCATTTCAGCACGGTTTGAGTCTTCTGTAATGAAGGTTCTCATCTTCACATCCTTGATAGCAATTTTTTCAAACCTAATTTTTCGGTTGATCATCTCTGCCATTTTCTCTTCATCATAATCCTTGTTCCATGATAAGATTCGTTGAAGCTTAATTTTATTGAGGTAATCTTCCAACCCCTTCAACAGACCGTAAAATGCAACCTCTGCAGTATTGGGGATGAATGAGAAGATGGAATTTTTTAGGTTGTGATCGATTGACTTAAGCACTGAGTCGCTTAGTTTATATCCTAACAAAATACG
>CAMCBE010000010.1 GCA_945872805.1 Chitinophaga pinensis
AGGGTATCTTCTTGCTCAATCTGGTGACTACGACTCGGCGCTTGTGCTTAAGCATCAATGGACTGGAATAGCTACAGCTGTGCTAAGTATTGTGGCATATTTACTCAAAGCGTATAGGCGAATTCTCATTTGGCTTACCTGCATACTGATGGCAATTGCTGGGCATTTTGGAGGAACATTAACGCACGGAGAGGGGTATTTGTTCTCAGGTTCAACCGAACAACAATCATCAACAGATTCAATACCTACTATTCCTCAGCAAAAAAGTGACATAACAGATAGCACAAACACCCTTGCTGAAACAGAAGAAGTCTTTCTATACCGTGATCAAATAAAACCTATTTTTCAAAACAAGTGCTATAATTGCCATAGCCAAATAAAGAGAAAAGGTCAACTGCGACTGGACACAGAGGCATTTATTCTACAAGGCGGGAAAAATGGCAAAATCATTAAAACAAGTAATGCCGGTAAGAGTCGACTATATACTCACCTTATCTTACCATTGGAAGATGATCTACACATGCCTCCAAAAGGTAAAAAGCAACTTACGGCCAAAGAAATTAATATCATCCACGAATGGATCGACAAAGGAAATCCATTTGGCTCAATCATCGTGCATACAAAAAAAGATAACCCAAAAGCTGACTCAACTATTTCGGTAAATACTGTTCAACTGATTGAGCCTATACCAGTAGTAGCTGAACATAGCATATCAGTTGAAGAAAATATTCCCCCGGCAGCCCAATCTGAAATAGATTTACTAGAATCAAAAAATATCATCGTCAATAAAATAAAAGAAGAATCGAATGAGCTTTCAATAAACTTCGTGAATGTAAAAAACCTTCAGGCTTCTATCATAGATGATTTAGCAAAATTAAATCAACAAGTAGTAACACTAAAACTTTCGAATCAACCGATAACAGATGAGCTCATTCAAAAACTAACTAGCTTTAAAGTCTTAAGACAACTTCAATTAGAAAATACTAAAATTACTGATGCTGGACTCCTTACTATAAAAAATTTAGACGCGCTTCAACAGTTGAATCTCTATGGAACAGATATTACAGATAAAGGATTGAGTTATTTAAGTGATTGTAAAAATATAAAGACAATTTATCTTTGGAAAACAAATGCAACACTCTTAGGGATAAATCAGTTGAAAAAAGCGTTACCAAATGTTAAAATAGAATCAGGTAATTTTGAATTTAATAAAGTAGATACCATAAAGAAATAATACGATCATGATGCTCAAATATATCATACCACTAATTCCTACTCTTTTTGTTATGTCACCTAAACAAAAAGATATACCAAAGCTTCCGGCAGATGTGGCAATTGAATATAAAAAAATATCATTTCAATTAGATTATAATCAACACATCAAACCAATTCTATCTGATAAATGCTTCACTTGTCATGGCCCTGACAAAGCCAAACAAAAAGCTGGATTGCGACTTGACATAGCCACTGCTGCTTATTCTCCTTTACCAGAAAGTCCAGGTAAAGTGGCCCTTTCGCCTGGCAGTCTCAAAAAAAGTGAAGTATTCGCACGAATCATTTCAACAGATCCAGAATACGTCATGCCAATGCCAAAATCACACTTGAGTTTAAGTGCAAAAGAAAAAGCATACTTAACCAAATGGATTGAAGATGGTGCTGTATACCAACTACATTGGGCATTTGTGAAACCAATAAAAAAATCAATACCTCAAGCTACAGGAAACAGTAATTCAAATAATGTAATTGATCAATTTGTAGCCGCTAAATTAATTGAGAACAACCTTAGTCAGAGTAAAGAAGCTCCAAAAGAACTTTTATTGCGCCGACTTTCATTCGACCTAACAGGCCTTCCGCCGACACTTGAAGAAATTGATCAATTTATTCAGGATGAAAGTAAGAATGCATATGAAAAACAAGTAGACCGCCTTTTGGCCTCTTCACACTACGGAGAAAAGATGGCAGCAGACTGGCTTGACTTGGCCAGATTCGCAGACACACATGGTTATACTGTTGATAGATTAAGGGATATGTCGCCCTACAGAGATTGGGTAATTAATGCCTTCAACCTCAACATGCCATATGATAATTTCATACATCAACAATTGGCAGGAGACTTAATGCCTCATCCTACGAAAGATATGATCATTGCTACAGCCTTCAACAGAAATCATCAACAAAATATGGAAGGGGGTATCATAGAAGAAGAGTTCCAAACAGAATATGTGATGGACAGGACAAATACCTTTGGAGAAGCATTTATGGCTTTATCGGTAGGATGCGCAAGATGCCATGACCATAAATATGATCCTTTTTCTCAGAAAAATTACTATCAACTATTTAGCTTTTTTAACAATGTGGCAGAGGCAGGGCAGATTTCATGGAATGATGATATGCCAACTCCTACATTGATGCTTCCCACTCCAGAAAAAGAAAAAATCATCAGTTACCTAAAAGAAAAAGTTGACGAACAAGAAGCTAAAATAGAACGTATTAAAACATCATTCGATGATGATTTTGAGAAATGGATTGCCACTGAGCAATATAAATCCTTAGCAGAAGAGATAACACCAAAGCATGGGTTACAAGGACTGTACAAACTAAACGGAACACTTGCTAATGAAATAGATACAAGTAAGACAGCAGAACTCGGTCGTGAAAGAGGAAGATACTCAGGAGGGTTGCCTGCATTCGAAAAAAATAAAAATGGAGAAGCCTTATTACTTGACGGAGATGTTTATCTCGACTTAAAATCCGTAGGTGTATTTAGAAAATCTCAGCCTTTTAGTATTGGCATGTCGCTGTTCATTCCGAAAGAAATGAAGGCTGGGGTAATATTTCATAAAAGCAATGCAGAAAGGCTCTATAATTTCAAGGGGTTTAACTTATCAATGAAAAATAATAAGTTTGAAATAATGATGGCGCATGCTGCTCCATCTAATGCAATTACCCGTACAGCTCAACTTGATATCCCAAGAGCAAAATGGATACATGTAAACATGACTTATGACGGTTCGTCAAAAGCGAAGGGCTTTAAACTTTACCTTGATGGCACTGAATTGAACATGGAAACCAGCATGGACCAACTATACAAAGACATCATATTTAATAATGATGCAGAACCAGGACTTCAAATTGGTGGATGGGATCGAGGCCTAGGATTCAAAGATGGTAAGGTAGATGACATTACTGTATTTAATAGAGTGCTGACTCCATACGAAATCACCATACTTGCTGGAAATGCAAGTTGGAAAGCTATCACTCAAAAGAATGCTAAAGACTTGAGTACAGAGGAAAAAAAGATTTTACTAGCGTATTATGCAGAAGCTGAAAACAAATCAATTCAAACTGAACGCGAGGCATTAATCAAGATAAAAAATACACTTATTGATTCTACAGAGAATATTCCTGAAATCATGGTTATGCAGGAGATGCCGAAACCCAAAAAGGCAACCATTCTTTTAAGGGGTCAATACAATGCCCCGGGACAAGAGGTCTTTCCAAATACTCCAGAGGCAATTCTTTCATTTCCAACAAACTTACCAAAGAATAGATGGGGGTTGGCTCAATGGCTTACATCAAGCGAACACCCTCTTACATCTCGGGTTGCGGTAAATAGAATGTGGCAAATCTTTTTTGGAACTGGCCTAGTTAAAACCGCTGAAAATTTTGGCAATCAAGGGGAAATGCCTAGCCATCTCGAATTACTGGATTGGCTCGCGGTAGACCTAAGGGAATCAGGATGGAATTTGAAAAGATTAAATAAAATGATTGTCATGTCTAACACCTACAAACAAGACTCTCATACTTCATCAGCACTAAGAGAATTAGATCCTGACAATAGGCTATTAGCAAGAGGTCCAGCTAATAGATTATCAGCTGAAATGATAAGAGATAATGCATTGGCTGCATCTGGATTATTAAACAAAAAAATAGGTGGTAAAAGCATGAAGCCATATCAACCTGAAGGGCTCTGGGAAATTAATATGGCAGACTATGTGCAAGATTCAACTGCTGAAGTATATAGAAGAAGTTTATATGTAGTGTTAAAAAGGTCTGTCCCAAATCCTACACTTGCAATCTTTGATGCATCAGAACGAAGTTCATGTTTGGTTCGTAGGCAAAAAACAAATACTCCCACACAAGCACTTGTAACATTAAACGACCCCACTTTTTTAGAAGCATCAAAAGTGCTTGGCGAATCAATGAGCCATGAACAAGATCTTGCTAAATCAATTACAAATACTTACCGAAAACTAACAGGCGTAAATCCAGACAGCAAAGAAATTTCGCTCTTAACCCAATTATTTCAAGATCAGCTGACGAAATTTAAAAAATCACCCGACAAGGTAAAAGGATGGACCAATGCAGGAATGTACCAATTAAATAAGTCGGACGATATGCAAGTAATAGCAGCTAATGCCGTTGTGGCAAGCACCATATTAAATTCAGACGCGACAATAACAAAAAGATAAAATATGTCACACCATCATAAAAAGGAATTTAGATTAAATCATCCTGAACTGGAAAAACTTCACAGAAGTTTAGACAGAAGAAATTTTCTAAATAAAACCGCAATGGGGTTTGGTGCAATGGCATTACAGAGCCTATTAGCGCCAGCACAATCATTCGGGAATACCCTAGAGCAAGACATCATGAAGGCTTTGCCGAAAATTGCACCAAAAGCAAAAAGGGTTGTTTACTTATTTATGAGCGGAGGACCCTCTCAATTTGAAACATATGACTATAAGCCTAAACTAAAAGACTTATTTGGAAAAGAATTACCAGACTCAGTTAGAAAAGGGCAGCGCCTTACAGGGATGAGCGCCAATCAGGCCTCATTACCAATGGTGCCATCAATGTATTCTTTCAAACAACACGGGAAAAGCAAAACATGGGTTAGTGATTTATTGCCTTATACTGCCCAGGTAGTTGATGAGCTATGTATTGTTAAATCGATGTTTACTGAACAAATTAATCATGATCCTGCCATTACATTTTTTCAAACAGGTCATCAACTTCCAGGAAGACCTTCTATGGGAGCTTGGTTAAGTTATGGATTAGGTTCAGAAAATAAAAACTTGCCCTCATTCATCGTATTAGTTTCCAAAAATGCACCAAAAGATCAACCACTTTATGCTAGATTATGGGGTAATGGCTTTTTACCTTCAGAGCATCAAGGCGTGCAATTTGGTTCAGGAAAAGATCCTGTATTATTTTTAAATAATCCCGAAGGCTATGATGGAGAAGATAGAAAAGAGATGCTTGATTATTTAGCCAAACTAAATCAATTTCAAAATGGAAATTGGGGAGACCCTGAAGTTGATGCACGAATAGCTCAGTATGAAATGGCTTATAGGATGCAAACTTCAGTGCCTGAAGTAATGGATACTACAAATGAACCTGAGGAAGTATTTAATCTTTATGGTCCAGATAGTAAGGATAAAGGTTCATTTGCATCAAATTGTATCCTAGCTAGAAAATTATTGGAAAAAGATGTTCGTTTTGTCCAATTATATCATCAAGGATGGGATCACCATAGCGGATTACCAAGTAGCATTGAAGAACAAAGTAAACTAACTGATAGAGCTACCTCTGCATTAATAGTGGATTTAAAGCGTCGAGGAATGCTTGAAGACACGTTAGTTGTTTGGGGAGGTGAATTTGGCAGAACAGTGTATTCACAAGGAAAACTTACAAAAGATGATTATGGACGTGACCATCATCCTAGATGCTTTAGCATGTGGATGGCCGGTGCAGGAGTAAAACATGGGTTCAGTTATGGTGAAACAGATGACTTCAGCTATAATATCATAAAAGACCCAGTGCATGTACATGATTTCCAAGCAACTCTTTTGCATCTGATGGGAATTGACCACGAAGAACTCACCTTTAAATTCCAAGGTCGTAGATTTCGCCTCACGGACGTAGAAGGAAAAATTGTCAAAGGCATTTTGGGTTAGCTCCTTTTTTTTGGGACTTACGATAAGGAGTCTCGACTATTCAGAAACTAATAGTACAGAATAAGCCAGACAATGTTTAGGCTAACATTGCTAGATTATATCTTTCAATCATTGAATAACTCAACATGGAATTAGTATGAAACTTATCTTCCGAAAATCTATGGTTGAATGCTACTGAATTAATATGATTCATGCAATCCTGGAAATGTACCAGCCTGCACATCCTGTATATATTGCTTTACTGCTAGGTCTATCGTTGTACTCAAGTTGACATACTCCCGTGCAAATTTCAATTTGATTGCTGGATTCATCCCAAGCATATCATTAACTACCAATACCTGCCCATCACACTGCACCCCTGCACCAATTCCTAGTGTAGGTATACCCAGCTGATCTGTTAACTTTCCAGCTAAATCAGCAGGAATTTTCTCTACAACCAACGAAAAACAACCTGCAGCTTCTAATGCAATCGCATCACTTATTAACTCATTTGCAGTCGCATCTTCTTTAGCTTGAACTTGGTAGCCTCCCATTTGATGAACACTCTGAGGAGTTAACCCTAAATGACCCATTACGGGAATACCTATACCTACAAGTTTTTTTATTACTGAAGCATATTCAGCACCTCCTTCAAGTTTTATAGCATTAGCACCTGTCTCCTTTATAATACGAATAGCGGCTTCAATCGTCTTTTCCTCACTTACCTGATAAGAACCAAAAGGCATATCAACCACAACTAGTGCTTGACTAGAACCTTTTACGACAGCCTTTGCGTGATAGATAATCTCATCCAAACTAATAGGCAATGTGTCTGTGTTTCCAGAAAAAACATTGCTCGCACTATCCCCAACAAGTAAGATATCAATTTGAGCACCATCAATTATCTTAGCCATTGTATAATCATAGCAAGTAAGCATAGAAATTTTATCATGCTTCTCTTTCTTTTTCTTGATATCTAAAATTGATTTGCGCTTTGTTGCTGAAATATATCCCATATATAAATAATTATAACAGTTCGAAATTATCGATTAATCGAACGCCTTCTAAAAAAACAGCAATAAATATTCTTGCTTGAGAATTAAAGTCCGATATGGGTTTAAGGGTATTTGGATCGGCAATGATTATATAGTCGACAGAATCAAATCCATTCATTAATAGAAACTCGTTAAATCTTAACTCAATTTGTCTGGAATCTTCATTTTTAAATTGGCTATGCATGATCTGATTATGAACATACTGGTATAGAAAACTTGCTCTTTCGATTCCCTGAATAGATAAATTTTTATTTCTACTACTCAATGCAAGTCCTTTTGCATCTCGAACAGTTGGACCAACAACCAAATCAACATCCAATTCATTTAAGTAGTTTTTAAGGAGTGTATCAACAACTTTAACCTGTTGAAAATCTTTTTCACCAAGATATAGCTTAGCTGGTTTTATCAAACTAATAAACCGATGCAATACGCTACACACCCCTTGAAAATGACCTGGCCTATATTTTCCTTCCAATATGAGGTCTAAATTATTAATGTCGAAATAAGGCAACCGATCAGTCCCATTAGGATAAACATCTTCAAAGGTTGGCACATATAAAGCATCCACCTTTTCACTCTCTAAAATTCGAATATCTGCATCAAGCGTATTGGGATATTTATCAAAATCTTTTCTATTATTAAATTGAGTCGGATTTACGTATATCGTTACGAGCACAAAAGTCGATTGCTTTCTAGCCAATTGTATTAGAGACAGGTGACCTTCATGAAGAGCGCCCATAGTTGGTACATATCCAATGGATTTATGTTCCATTGAGTTCAATACATCCTCTAACCCTGAAAGATTGCTTATTATTACCATCTTAAGTAAACTAAAATTAGAGCTATTTTTACTGTAAATTTATTTAATGTTAGAGGGCAAAAAAATTATATTAGGCGTTACAGGTGGCATTGCGGCATATAAAATGACCTCATTAACACGCCTTCTTGTGAAGGAAGGTGCATCTGTGCAAATTATCATGAGTCCAGAGGCCGTTCAATTTGTATCGCCCCTTGTGCTATCTACCTTATCAAACAATCAAGTGCTGATTCACTTACATGAAAATAATCAATGGAATAACCATATCGAATTAGCTACATGGGCAGATTTGATGATTATTGCCCCTGCAACAGCAAATACATTAGCCAAAGCAGCACACGGATTAAGCGATTCTTTATTACTAGCTACCTTTTTAAGCAAAAAGTCAAACATCATGTTTGTACCTGCAATGGATGAAGACATGTGGCTAAATCCTATAACTCAAAAAAATATAGATATTTTAACATCCCTTGATCATGACATACTCCCTGTAGGAGAAGGTTTTTTAGCAAGTGGGATAGAAGGTAAAGGCAGAATGTTAGAGCCGGAAGAAATTGTATTGTATGTTAAAGAAAATTATGGCCGAACAAAAAGTATGTCAGGAAAAAAAATTCTGATAACTGCAGGACCTACTCAAGAGTCTATTGATCCAGTTCGATTCATCAGTAATCATTCATCTGGCAAAATGGGGATCGCCTTAGCAGAGACTTGCTACGAAAATGGTGCTGAAGTGCAGCTAATACTTGGCCCTACTCATTTAAAGCCCATCTATAAAGGGATTGAAGTAGTTTCAGTCGCAACAGCTGAAGAAATGAAGGTAGCATGTGATATTTACTTTAATGAAGTCAATATCATATTCATGGCAGCAGCAGTAGCCGATTATAAACCAATGACAAGATCTAGTCAGAAAATAAAAAAGATAGAAGAAGAACTCGAGTTGACTCTTTGTAAGAATGAAGATATTTTGAAAGGACTTGGGCTAAAGAAAAAAGAAGGTCAAGTATTAATAGGATTTGCATTAGAATCTGAAAATGAAATAGAAAATGCATTGGCTAAATTAAAATCAAAAAATCTTGACTTCATTGTACTAAATTCATTAAAAGACGAAGGTGCTGGATTTGGATATGACACGAATCAAGTGACATTGATAAATAAAAAAGGTGATAAATTTCAGTCAGATTTATTGTCCAAAAAAGACATTGCGAATTTTATCTTATCTCATTTATTTAGCTAGACTGCATAGTTGTAAAACTGAATTAATAAGAAGCATTAATCAGACTTCCAATATCTTGAACTGATTTCAAGTTAGTGAGTTGCGACGAGTCAAATCCATAAAATGCAGTAAAGGTATAATTAGGCGGGACCTCTTTCATTCGTCGAAATCCATGATCGCCTGTTAAAATAATATTGTATCGGTTGTCTTTTGTTAGTTCAGTAAGCAAGGCTAAAAGTTTCGTATTAGCAAACTTCCAATAAGGGTAATAGTTCTCCATGGTACGTTTCTTGTTCGCTTTAGTTCCTTCAAACTCTTTTCCGAATGAAAAAGGTTGATGAGGCATCAAGAGGTGTATATATACAAAAAAACGATCTTCTTTTATGTTAGCTAATTTATTTGCAACTGAATCAATGAGGGACTTATTATGAGCAAAGTGATCTCCATTCTCGTTATCTTTTGAAAAATTAAATGGATTGAATATGCTACGATTGAAGACTTGTTCAGTAAAACTTTTAGCATAAAAATAAACTCTATAAGGCGCCTTACTGTCGCCAATATCAAAAATTCCCAAATTGTAAAAGCGGCATCCTTTATTTATTAAGCTATCGTAGAGCGAAGACTTGATTAATCGTTGTCCAGAATAGTCAAAACTCGGTATTGCATCATCTTTTTTATGAAAATTAAAATTAAATAAAGATGAGATGCTATTGATCGTAGCAGTATTGTAAGTATAGTTTCGGGGTACAATTGACCAATCTTTATTTTTTAACGACGTGGACATAGAAAAAATTGAACTATCCTGAAAATGCTTGAATAAGTCATTAGGTGAAGCATATTCATCCGCGATAATCAAAATTGTTGGCTTATTCTTACCATTGATAGGATTGATGGCTATAGGCTGCGACTGAATAGTTTGATTTTTAAAGTAAGACTTATTTTGATTGAACTTATAAACAAGTGTATTTAGGCAAAATATCAGAAAAAAAACATTGACAACTTTTACAAATAGCTTGATGTGGTTTCTAAACAGAAATTGAATACCAAATGAAATGAATAAAGCAGCAGGCATAATATACTTAAACTTTACATCCGAACGGAAGAAGATCAAATTGAGTGTGGTGTAAATTCTTGAAAAAATAGTATCATAATAAAAGACAGTTAGTATGACTGAATTACATATTATGTATAAAAGGAGCCTTTGAGGAATAGGATTGAACAGTTTTGAATATACAATTGAAACAAATGCCAAGACTATTGCTAAAATCGAAATATTCAATACTGAAGTAAGAGGGGATAAAATTAAGCCAGAAGTTATAATAACAAGGTATGGCAGTATAAGAATTAGAAAGGAAGCCCGTCCTAAAAATGCTACCTTATCTTTTTTATCGCTCATGATAATTTTTCTAAAAGAATTAATTTTCTAAGAGACTCCTTTAGGCTTACTACTTCTTTTATTTTGAAATAAACAGAGAGCGAATTGATGAATTCAGTTTCCTGATATTCTTTATGCTCATGTGTTTTATCTTTGAGCAAAATAGAAACTTTACTATCCCCCTTTGGAATAAATTCAATAATAGCATACCCCTTGGAGAACATTGAGAACATTTCAGCTATTTGAGAAAATGATACATTTTTTACAATAGACAAATGATGAACTAATGCTAATCCAAAGACCATGTCGGAGGCACCCCTTTTGAAAATTGAACGGTGTTCTTTATTTAACGCACCCAAATCAGGTGTTGTTTCAGTTAAGTCGCCAGCTAAAGCTGTGACATTCTGTATTTTCTTTTTTCGAATATGTGCTTCGATTTGATCTACACATGAATCATCATATTCTAAAGAAATCACATTATCTGCGTATTCAGAGGCAATAAAAGAAAATTTGCCAGTATTTGCGCCTAAATCAAGGACTGACTTGGGTCTTATTTCATTGAGCCAAGCTCTTATCACTTCCTCTTTATGCACTAAATATGCAGGTGATTCAATATCGTTCTCGTAGTAACCTGACCAATGATGGGCATATTGATAAGCACTCTTCCAACGAAGTATTGTGCCCTCAATCATTCCTAACATTGATTGTACTTTATCTGTTGAAAATCCCTTTGAAGGCTTTTGAGATTCAGCTACCACATATGACTCTTGTGAATACCTAGCATGGATATGTATGTTTAATAACGCAGTAATGTTAAACCAAGATTTTAAGGGAAGTTGCTTGCTGATAAAATTCAAAGGCAATCCCCTCAAACTTGATATTGTTATCCTTCCCCAATGATTGCCACTATAATGCATAAGTGCAATGGGGCCTAAAAATTCTTCTGCAAACTGACGATATGCTAACCATGGATCATTTTCCTTGAAGAAGATAAATGAACTGGTATCAAACATAATAGCCTGCCCTCCCTTAAAATAAAAATTATACGGTGTGGCATCCTTCAAAATCATGCCATACCTAAGGGCTATTTTATTGATTCGCAAATAAGAAAGCATAGCCTTACGCCACTGCGTATAAGACCATTCGAAAGGATAGCTTTGAAAAGGGATTTGATCTGGGCAAATCAACTTGTAAACTTCAGTTTTATCTGAACTATGCTCAATTTCTTGATGACTAATTAAAATATTTTTATCAACTAGCTGCTTATATAAACCTGAGCTCATTAAGTGGTCGTACTCAGATTTATATTCATTAAAAATATAGCGTACATATTTACCAGCTTCGAAAACTACCCTGGCAGCAGGATCTTTAAAGGAAATATAATTTGTTTCAATCATTATTCGGAGGTTTCAGCTTCGTCATCTTCCTCTCGCTTCTTTTTAAAAAAACTGTATTTGATATACGCAATGATACGCTTTGAAAAAACCACCAAAGTCAAAAAACCAGACAACAACGCCTGAAAAAGTAAACTACCAGAACCTGGATCAATGTATAAAAATGTCATTTATTTAATTTTCTGTTAACAATTGAGTGATAAATATATAAAAAACAATTAAATAAGGAATAGTAAATAATATATATTCTCTTTGCGTCTCTTCTTAATACATGCTTGATATATAATACCCTAGCTAGAACAGTGCAAATATTACACTAAAATCACTCAAATTTTCGAAAAATACTCATCACTCCAAATGTGCATGAAACAGCTACAAAAGCCGAAATACCCAATCTACCACCATATTTCATGAAGATACCCTCGGTATTTAGGTAAATAATTGAATAAATAAAGTCCTAAATAGCCATTTGAACCCTATTTGGATGAATAACAGGAGATACCATGCCGACAAATGTTCCACAATACATTAATGAAGGTAGTTGAGTAGCATATCCCCACTTCCTTTTCAGCAAAGGAAGAAAAGAAGCTCCAAGTCCAATTATACCCGAAGAAATTGCTGCACTTAAATGAAAGAATAGTATCAGATAAAATGTGAGTACTGCACCAATGGTTACAAAAAGAACTGCTTTGAACAAATCAGAAAAAAAAGCTTGATTTTACTGCTCAAAATTCAACTGAGACTTCAATGATAATATCATCCCTATGTAAAGGAGACAAAATATAAGAAGATTTATTGGCGCTAGACCTCTGCTCAAGAATACTTCAAACAGAAAATAAAAATTCAATCCAGCAAATAGTGCTAGCGATACAAAATGAAATAGCCGTTTCAATTTTAGTTGATTTAGTAAGGGGGAAAATTGCAATTGACTATCAAATCCCTTAATACAATAATTAGTTCCCCAGGAAATTCTCACCGCCATACTAGTTGCATCAAACGTGCATAGGGATCAGCAAAATAAGCCATGAATTTAGTTTCTCTAAACGAAACTTTTTGGCCTGCTTTTTTTAGTTCGATATATTTATGAAGTGAAATTTGCTTGGCTTCTTTTTGTTTGGGCAAATCAACTTGCTCACCTAAAGATAACCTTGCCAGTATCACAGGAAAATTTACTCCTGCTTTTACATAAGATGGGGCAACAGAAGCCCAGAATCTACCATTAATTTCAAGAACATAAATAGCATTGGTTCGTGCATCTCTTCTTATATCTATACAAGCCACTCCATGCCAATTCAACTTTTCCATCATTTGTCCAACGACTGAAATCACTTGAGCATCTTCATGATACACTAATGTATCATTCGAATTGAAATCAGAACCTGACTTTACAGGAGACTCTTGAATCGTATAACATAAAATTTCACCATGCCTACATATAACATTGCAGGTAATATCTGACCCCACTATAAAAGGCTGTAAAATAAAACTCGTTTTATCTTCATGTACTGATGCAAAAAAATCCTGAACAGCTTCTCTACTAGAAAGCTTTTGAATCATTCGGCCTGCAGAACTTCTTACGGGCTTAACCAATAATGGGAATCCAAAATCGGCAATAATGGCGTCTAGCTTAAGCTTATTATCAAATGTGGTGAAAGGGGGGCACGGAAGCTTATGCTCATCTAGAAATTCAGCTAATTTCCCTTTATGAATTCCAATATTGAATAAATCGGGTTCTGTTCCCCAGAGACAGGTAGCATAATTACCCAGCAAATCCCTGCTTTCGGTAATCTTTCGAATATCAATTTCATCATATGGCATGATCAAATCAATTTGATGCTTTTTGACTATCCTGATTATATGAGCAGACTGATCTTCAGATTCGTCATAGAAATATGACTTTTTTACAAACCTCGAAAACTTTCCAGCATTTTTTGCATTATGCGTTAATAAGTAACACGTAAAGCCATACCGACGCAAACAATAAAGTACACCTAGGCATATATTGGAATCCCAACCTATGAGCAAAACAGAACGAGGTGTATTTAAGGTCATGTAAATAATTTATATCCAATTCTGTATAGCTGGGTGCTTCCCTAAGTAAGCATACAGATTTAATGCAATTAACGATTTAATTGGGTATTTATTTCTCTTACTTCTCATTTTTAAATCACTAGTATATCTTTACGCAAAATAAGATCTGGAGTGGTCATTTAAGCTAAGAGCGAATCGAAATTCAATCTTATTGGTTTGATTATTTTCATCCTCATTACAAAATGATAAAGAGAGTCTAATTTTATACCTTTACTTGTAATACCAACAGAATAATTAAATATGAGTGAAAATTCAGTTGAGCTTTTTTCAAAAAATTGGTCCATTTATCAAAAAATCATCAAGCATAACTATATGTTTCATAGAGACCTCGGTGTAATCACCAGTTCTGTTTGGGATAACCATTTTCAAAATAAAGAGACCAATGTTCTTGATTTAGGATGTGGTGACGCGTATCAATTATCAACCATTATGGAAGGTCGTCAGATTAATTCATATACTGGCATCGACCTTTCCAGCGCAGTATTAGAATACACCAAAGAGAACCTTGCTACCAAAAAAATTTCGTTTTCATTAATGTCTGGTCCAATGGAACTCGAAATCGATAAAACAGAGAAATCGTATAACCTCATTTACAGCAGTTACGCTTTCCACCACTTACAAGAAGAAGAAAAATTGGAGCTCCTAAAAAAATGTTATGCAAAACTTGATGCAGGTGGGGTGCTTATTCTTATTGACCATTTCAAGAATAATGGGCAAGATAGAGACAACTACATAGATGAATATGTAGACAATATAAAAACCAATTGGGGGGAGATTACATCCGAAGAAAATGACCTCATTGAAGAACATATGAGGGGATATGACTTTCCAACAACAGAAGAACAAATAACTACATGGGGGAAAGAAATTGGCTTTGTGCTTGAGACCCTGCCACATATTAACCACTGCCATAAATTATTTGTATTGAAGAAATACTAATTTGAACTAGCGTGGCTTGCTAGCAAAGGAATTAATGAAAGGAATTATTAATTAATTTTCTCATACCAAAACCGTAAATGCTCTGGTAGTTCATCCAAACCATAAGAATACTTATCTGCTCTTCCCTTCCTCAATAAGAACCAACCTCGAATATCACTAAGAAGATGGCCTGGAATGTGCGTCTCTTCTGGCAACTTAGCACTTAGCACTATTAATTCATTTTTTAAACCAAATGCAACCAATGAATTATTCTTCAAAAAATCATACCCAGCATTAATTGAAGGATTAAGAAGAAGATAATTTTCTGCATAATATATATCTGGACAAAACCTTGGCTGCCACTTGGCTTTATATTTCAATACCCCACTCTCAAGAAAGGGAGGAGTTCCTCCAAGATTGATTTTTTTACACCCTAATTCAAATGCTCTTTCTATAAGATGTTGATAAATGGCAGTCGTAACACCTTGCTCTAATAACGCATTGTCACCTTTTAACCATCCTACTTTTGCGTAACTATATTTCTCACCCTCATGAACAGCAATTGCTGATGCCACACATTGACTATCTAAACTAATCTGAAGAAATTCAGCACCAGAATGATTTATCAAAGAAATCATTTCATCTTTCGACATTAAATAGGCATCTTCATCATGACGATTAAGCATTGATGGTGAATAAAATTGAGTAAAGAATACATCAACCCATTTTCTATCATGTGAAATAGTAAAACTAAAGCCTACTTTCTTGGCTTTCTTAAGATTATTACGAGCATCCCCAGTTATCGATGTATAATACTCGTCCAATGTATTCGGCAAAGGTATTTCGAGCTCGATAAAATTGGGCTGCATGATAACTTCTTCGCTAAATTTAGCTGCTAGTTTTTTGTCTTTAATAATAATCAAGCCCGTATTCAGGAAAAGCTTCTTTACTGCACTTTGAATAGTAAAGCTGAAGGAAAATTGATGACTCACCTTAGCATCTTTGCCAAGATAAAGATACTTATACCTAGCAAGGTGCTTATGTGAGCCAAGGCTGATATAAGTGCGGTGATCGACCTTATCGGTTGTTACTATAAAGATATTGCCAAGAACAACTTTTAGTAGATGTTTAATATGATGGATTAGGTAGTTCAAGAGTAATTTTTATTAGACAAATTAGCTTAATAAAATTTGATTAGGGGATATGAAGGCCTCTATTGGTGGTCCTGGCAAGAATCCCTGCCTGACGGCAGGCAGGGAACCTGCATTAATTTAGTAAAGTAAGATCTTTAAAAAAGTAGTGGTCCCGGCAGGAATCGAACCTGCATCTAATGTTTAGGAAACATCTATTCTATCCATTGAACTACGGGACCATAATGACAAACAACTTCTAACATAATCTCATCTATTCTATCCTCGTCCGACCTCCGGGCGGGCCCGTCCGACCTCCGGGCGGAACCCGTCCGAATAGCGTCAGCCCGGCGGACATTGAACTACGGGACCAAGGGCTGCGAATTTAACTAAAAATCCCAAATAATAGTAGCGAATAGACTGAATACTGAACAAACTAAGGCAGCTCGGTCTACTCATAAACTTCCTTATCTTTGCTCCTTATGAAATTCTACAACATATTCATCAAATTCAGGTTACAAATAGGCCTATTAGCACTGGTTGGAGCAATCCTCGTTAACTATACTAGTGGCTTTTGGCCATCCTTAGCCCTTTACATTATTGCAGTAGTGTGCATCTTCACTCACTTCTTTATCGGTCCATTAAGACTTATCCAAGAATTTTTAGAAGAAGGCGATTTCGAAGGCGCTGAAAAAATTCTAAACGGAATAAAATACCCAGCCCTTCTATATACGCCCATTCGTTCGGTATACTATACCCTAAAAGGGAATATAGCTATGACCAAACAAGACTTTGACTCAGCTGAGACGTATATGAAGAAAAGTCTATCGCTCGGACTTCCAATGAAAGAGGCTGAAGGGGCAAATAAACTTCAATTGGGTATGATGGCCATGCAAAAGGGTAAAATGAAGGAAGGCGAAAGCCTAATTAGACAATCCCTCAAAGCAGGTATACCTGATAAAGAAAGTGCAGCACTAGCCAACCTCCAAATGTGTCAAATTATGATGCAAAAAAGAGAATTCAGGTCAGCAAAGGACTATTTCAGAAGAGCAAAAGCACAAAAAGCTACCACTCCGCAAGTAGTAGATCAAATTAAACAGATTGAGAAGTACATCTCAAGAATGCCGGGGTAAAGTTCAGTGAGGTTTAGGAACGTTTAGAGGGGTTGAGGTGGGTTTAAGGGGTTGAAGAAGTTGAAGGCGACAATGTTTATGCTAGACTTAACTGATAATAATCCATCAATTAGCCAAACAATTCCTCCACCTTTTTCTTTCTGAAGGCAAATATCCCTTCTAATTGTTTTCCAATAAATAAGCTATTTGCAATGTCTCCCAAGAAACCGAGGGGAGCTTTGTAATGTATTAAATCTGTCATCTCTACCCCACCATCCACTTCTTTAAAATGATGCTGATGATGCCATAACGCATAGGGGCCAAAGCGTTGTTCGTCCACAAAAAATTTCTTTGGAACAACATGTGTTATCTCAGTCATCCAAAACATCGGAATCCCTAATATTGGCCTAACATTATAGGTCATCACTTGTCCGGGATACATCTCATTTCCATATAATTCATTGGTGAATTTTAAATTCAAATATGCTGGCGTCATGACAGCTAAATTCTTGGGGTGAGAAAAAAAATCCCACGCCTCATCCAAGGTAACAGGAATAAATTGAGTGCGTTTGAACATGTATACGGCCATGGAAGAGAAGTTTAGGAAAGTTTAGGAAGGTTTAGAAAGGTTGAGGGAGGTTGAGGAAGGTTGAAGGGGTTGAAGGGGTTGAAGGGGTTGGAGAATTGATATCTCTACTAATGCTTGAGGAGGAAAAAAGTTGTAAATTCAACGTATAAATTATACCAAAATCAATCCTTCTATTCAAACCTTCCTAAACCTTCCTAAACCAC
>CAMCBE010000011.1 GCA_945872805.1 Chitinophaga pinensis
CCATGTAGTATGTCAAATTGCTAAGTGTAGTAAGTGAATTTAGCCAATTTATCTAAACAGAATTGTACGACTAACTAAATAATTCATAAAAAGATTAATCAAAGCCACTTACGTTTTCTGAACCACAGGTAAATAAATATAAAGACCAATAGCATTAATCCTATCGTGATAGGATACCCATACTCCCATGATAATTCTGGCATGTACTTAAAGTTCATGCCGTAAACACCGACAATGAATGTAAGGGGTAAAAAATAAGCAGAAAAAAGTGTCAATACTTTCATCACCTCACTAGTCTTTTGTCCATTATAAGACATATGCGTAGAGAGTAGATTTTGTGCGTCTTCACTCAACTGATCATAAAATAAAAGGAGCTTTTTATGATTATCGCGTATGTCTTGTATTTCATTTGATTTTTTATGTCTGTGCAACAATGACGTGATGACCTCTTCGGTTAGCAATAATAATTTTTTTGAAATCCCTACTCTCCGTTTCAACACATATAACGTTTCAATGGAAATTTTACTCGAACTCTTCAGAAACAGCTTTGTCTCAAATTCTTCAATTTGTTTATTCAATACTGCAGCATGCTCATTGTATGTTAATTGCACCCTTGATACTATTTTGAGAATCAAAAAATGAACTGAGTTGATTCGGCCACTTTCAATAAACTGCTCTCCAATTGAATTTAATTCCGGTGCTGGTAGTCTATGAATAGTCAACACCACTTTATCGTTGAAAAAAATAGCAATCTTAGTAGATAAACTTTGTATTGAATAAGTCTTCGGCGCATTCAGCAATACTTTTCGAAGAATAATAAAGTTAAAGTCATCTCCTTCTTCAAATTTGGGCAAGTGATCGGGCTCTAAGCTATCATAGAGATTATGATGGTTCAAATTGAACCGTGCACTCACTTCTTTTAAGCCCTCTATAGTAGGCTTAGTGATATCAATCCATGTAAATTCATCATTGGATGAATGCTTTTCGATGACTTCCATAAATTCAGTTATTGACTAAAAGATAAATCAAATTAGTTGATAGAATAATGAAAAACCAAAAAGTAACCCATATTTAGCTAAAATGCATTCCCACGTATCCCCCTGATATTGAAAAAAATGATACTAATCTCAATTAACATTCTATTAGTAAACCAATCTTAAAATAAGAGTCATAATCTTCAAACAATATACATATGGATCGTAAAGAATTTCTTTCTGCCTTAGGACTTGGTAGTACCGCTTTGATTGCTATATCTTGTTTGCAAGCCTGCTCGAAAACAGATGCTGCTCGTGGTGCAGGATTAGATTTCACCTTAGACTTAACCAATGGCGCCTATTCCGCCCTATCAAATCCAGGTGGATATGTGACAGTTCAGGGAGTAGTTGTTGCAAGAACCACAAATAATAGCTATTTAGCTGTTTCTGCAGCGTGCCCGCATGAAGGTATCAACGTAGAGTACCAAGGAAATCAAAATCAATTCTTTTGTCCTGCCCATGGATCCTATTTTTCTTCGACAGGATCAAGAACTGCTGGTCCAGCCCAGCGAGGATTAACCCAATACCAGACTGCCTTAACAGGCAACTCATTAAGGGTTTATGCATAAACCGTTACCTTTGCCAAGTACAATACACAATATTTTAGCATGAAATGTTTTTTCACTGTCCTTCTCTCATTACTCTCTTTTCACCTATTTGCTCAAGATGACATGTTAAATGACTTGATGAAAACGCAAGACACAAGCACATCATTATTGCCAAACAAAATGCTCTTCACGCAACGCATATTTTGGGGTGAGCATGGATTGCTTAGAAGTGTCTATCCTTTAACTCCCATAAACAGAGAAAAAGAATTGAAATTAAGACGTGGAATGTTGGTAACACACCAAGTACTTGGATTTGTAACCCTTGGGGGAATGATAGGTCAGGGTATTGTTGGGGCTAAACTCTACAATGCTTCAGGATCTAATTACAGCAATCTTAGAAATATTCATGAAGGACTTGGAGCGGCAGTTAACTTAACCTATTCGACTACTGCCTTTATGTCTCTGTTCACACCTCCACCACTCATCAATCGAGATCGAAAAATATCATCCATCAGAATACACAAATGGCTTGCTGTTGTACATATGTCTGGCATGATTGCTACGAACGTTCTTGCCGGATTAGTGCAGCAACACCCAGAATTAAAACCTTATCACCGCGCAGCAGCTTATACCACCTTTGCCAGCTTTGGTGCAGCTGTAATCGCTATTAAATTTTAATTTATGCGTATACTCATACTACTATTACTGCTTCCCTCGTTGTTGATGGCTCAAAAAAAGCCATTAGACAAAAAGAATTCATCAGTTACCTATGCCATGAATCATATTTTGCATAGTTGGACAGGAACATCAAAAGATTTAAATGGAGCAGTTCAACTAAACGGCTCTGGTAAAATTGAAAAGGTTGCCATCGTTACAAAAGTGAGTGCATTTGATTCAGAAAATTCAAACCGCGATGCCCATATGATGGAAGTAGTTAAAGCAATAAAATACCCTAATGTAAGTTTTTATAGCACTTCCATAATAGAAACCAAGCCTGGTGAACTGGAAGTAAAAGGCATGCTTGCATTTCATGGAGTAAATAAAGAAACTAGCTTTAAGGCATTAACGACAACAAAAGGCTCAACCTCAATGGTAAAAGGAGAATTCATTTTTCTACTTGAAGACTATAATCTTGAAAGACCTTCCTTCATGCTGAATAAAGTAGACAATGAAGTGAAGCTCAGTTTTGAAGTGAGTTACTAAGCCAACTAAGCCCTTTAAACTTTATTGTTCTATAGATTATCTTCATACACTGAAGTATGACCGATACTAAAATATACTACAAATATATTCACAATGCTCTTCTGGAATTAGCGATTCCTGAAAAAGCGAAGTTCTTTCCGAGATTCTTCAAAACTGGAAAAGGAGAATACGGAGAAGGTGATCGGTTTATAGGCGTTACAGTTCCCAACCAACGTAAAATCGCACAACAATTTCAAAAAGCAGCAGATGATCAGTTGATTATAAAACTACTTGACTGTTTTTATATTAAGAAATTGTAAAACGAATAATAAAGTCGTGTAAAATCGTCAAGAAGCTGCTTGAGATTACTAAATTACGCTCAGTTAAAAAGAATATTAAAAGTTATATGTCTAAAAGTGTATATGTACAACGTGATATAAGTTGGCTTAGTTTCAATGCGAGAGTCCTTCAAGAAGCAAATGACCCAAGTGTTCCATTGAAAGAACGTATTCGATTTTTAGGAATTTTCTCGAATAACCTTGATGAGTTCTTCCGGATTAGGGTTGCCACCTTGAAAAGAATGACTGAATTCATCAGCAAAAAGGAAAAACTATCAGTCCATTTTGAAGAAAGTCCGACAGAAGTACTTAACGATATATTGAAAATCGTTCTACAACAACAGAATGAGTTCAATAGAATATGGAGTAATATCCAAATTGAATTAAAAAGAAACGGAATTTTTCTAAAAAATGAAAAACAGTTAACCCGTGATCAAAAGATATTTGTGACTAACTTTTTTGAAAAAGAAGTACGCTCAAATATTATTCCCTTAATGATTGAGAGCTTGCCAGAATTACCATACTTAAGGGATAAGAGTATTTATTTAGGTGTGGTGATGCAAAAGAAAAATTCTGCTTACAAGGAAAAATATGCCTTGATCGAAATACCTTCAAAAACAATCGGCAGATTCATATCGTTGCCAACCGGAAAGTCAAATGAACAACACATCATTCTTTTAGAAGATATTGTGCGGTACAATCTTCCATATATATTTTCCTATTTTGGCTATGACAATTTTGAAGCCCATATTTTCAAGGTTACCAAAGATGCTGAAATCGACCTCGATAATGACATCAGTACGTCCTTTGTCGAAAAAATACAAAAAGGACTAAAAAGTAGAAGAAAGGGAAAGCCAGTGCGTTTCGTATATGATAAAGAAATGAATAGTGGTCTGTTGAATTACTTGGCCAAAAAACTGAACCTTGATAAAAAAAGTTCCGTAATACCTGGAGGACGTATCCATAATTTCAAACATTTCATGGATTTCCCTGATGTTTTCCCCTCCCAAAAAAAGAAATCCTCCCCGTTCACTCATCCCGCACTTAAAAATGCAATTCGAGTAACAGACGTGATAGACAAAAAAGATGTACTCCTTCATTTCCCATACCATTCCTTTAGTGCTATTATAGATTTACTTAGGGAAGCCGCAATAGATCCTGATGTACAATCGTTAAAAATAACAGCATACCGACTAGCCACTGAATCAAAAATCATAAACGCATTAATCAACGCAGCAAGAAATGGGAAAAAAGTTGAGGTCATGCTGGAACTAAAAGCACGATTTGATGAAGAAGCAAATCTAGAATGGAAGAGCATACTTGAAGAAGAAGGAATTAAAGTGCTGATTGGAGTTCCAAACATGAAAGTACATGCCAAAATATGTGTAATCAAGAAAAGAGTTGGAAACAGAACAATACAATATGGTTTTATAAGCACAGGGAATTTGAATGAAAAGACTGCCAATTTCTATGGAGATCATTGTCTTCTAACCTCCAACAGGAATATCATGGCTGATATCAATAGAATCTTCTTTTATTTGGAAAATCCAATCTTGCATTCAAGTGCATTAAAAGAATGCAAAACATTATTAGCGAGTCCGTTTCAAATGAGAAAAAGCTTTACAGAACTTATTGAAAAAGAAGTAAAAGAAGCGAAGAAGGGAAGACCTGCATCAATCACACTAAAACTGAATTCCTTAAGTGATGTCAAATTGATTGAACAACTATATCATGCATCTGCACAAGGAGTTGAAGTAAATATTATAATTCGAGGTATTTATTCTATCAAAAAACATCCCAAGAAAAACGAGAAACATATTTATGCGGTAAGTATAGTGGATGAATTCTTAGAGCATGCTCGAGTTGTAATATTTCACAATGCGGGTAATATAAAAGTATATATTTCCAGCGCAGATTGGATGGTGAGAAACCTAGACCACCGAATTGAAGCAGCATGCCCAATTCTCGATGTTGAATTAAAAAATGAACTCATTGAGATTATAAAAATACAACTAGATGATAGCGTAAAATCTAGAATATTAGATCCGGAATTAAATAACAACTATGTATCTTCACAGGGTAAAAAAAGGGTGCGCTCTCAATTAGCAACCTATAATTATTTAAATAAAAAATTATTATCACCAATACGTGAGATTAGCCGCAATTGATATCGGAACTAATGCATGCAGATTGCTCATTTCAGAAATAACTATTGATGATAACAATAAGCCTCAATTCAATAAATTAAATCTTATTCGCGTCCCTCTTAGGCTCGGTTTCGACGTATTTGAAACAGGCTTAATTTCAAAAGAAAAAAAGGGGATGATGCTTCAAACCATGAAAGCATATGCCCACCTTATGAATGCATATAAGGTAGAAAAAAATATTGCCGTAGCTACTAGTGCGATGCGTGATGCCAAAAATCGTGATGAGGTTGTTAGAAAGATTTTTCTTGAAACCGGTATTAGCATTAAAGTAATCACAGGAGATTTCGAGGCTTCCCTCATTTATGAAAATCATATTGCAGAAAACTTAAACGAGAATAATTCTTACCTATATATTGATGTAGGTGGAGGTAGCACTGAGTTGACTTTTTTCTGCAACAAAGAACTAGTTTTTAAAAAATCTTTTAATATTGGCACTATTAGGCTTTTAAAAAATACAGTTGATGAAGGGATGTGGGATGTTATGAAGGAAACGATTAGAGAAAATATAAAAGGACAGAAAAATGTTGTAGCGATAGGAACAGGCGGAAACATAAACAAAATATTTTCACTCAGTAAAAAAAAGGAAGACAAACCATTAAACCTCGAATTACTAAAGGACTATCACCGTGAATTTTCTTCATTTTCATTAGAGGATCGAATTAAAACATATAATATGCGTGAGGATAGAGCAGATGTAATCGTCCCAGCGCTGCTCATTTATATTCAAATTATGAAATGGGCTGACATTGATGAAATCTTAGTCCCGAAAATTGGACTTGCAGATGGCCTTATACAGCATCTCTATGCAGAGATGAACCCTTAACATCAAATTCATATTATCATTTCGATTTGATAACAATCAGCTAACGATAGTGTAAAGAATTGTTTTGAAATTTAATAAACCAATTCTTATGATAAGAAGAGAAGCTGATGTTATCGTATTAAGCGACCTCCATCTTGGAACTTATGGTTGCCATGCCATGGAACTTGTTGACTATATCAGAAGTATTCAGCCTAAAATACTAATCCTCAACGGAGACATCATTGATATTTGGCAATTCAGAAAACATTATTTTCCTGCCGCACACATGCAAGTGATAAAAGAAATTTTTAGCCTAATGGCGAAAGGGACTCAAGTTGTATATATCACAGGGAATCATGATGAGTCACTCAGAAGATATAGTGGGCTACAAATGGGAAATCTCCTGTTAACAGATAAATACGTGATGGACCTTGATGGAGAAAAAACATGGATATTCCATGGAGATGTATTTGATGCCACAACCAAGGGGAGCGCAAAAATGATTGCCAAGTTAGGGGGTCAAGGTTATGATATGCTGATTTTGCTAAATAGAGCAATTAATTGGTTGCTTAAAATGGTTGGTAAAGAAAAAATGAGCTTGAGCAAAAAAGTTAAAAATAGTGTGAAAAAGGCCGTTTCATGGATTAGCAATTTTGAACAAATAGCAGCAGAATTAGCCATTGAGAAAAAATATAAAAATGTTATTTGCGGACATATACATCAACCTCAAATAAAAGAAGTTAAAACTGAAAAGGGATCTGTTACATATATGAACAGTGGTGATTGGATTGAAAATCTCACTTCACTTGAGTACAATCAAGGGAAATGGGAAATTTTCCAATATGAAGAAAAGGAAATTACAAAAGCAGATATAAGCGTATTCAAAAAGGAAAATAAAATTCCAATATTGGATATCCTTACCGATGAGGTTGCTGTATTCTTTAATTCAATGACAGCTACAATTCAATAAAATATATGAAAATATTTTATGCAGTTCAAGCTACTGGGAATGGCCATATTAGCAGAGCATCTGAAATTATTCCATTTTTAAAGAAATATGGAACTGTTGATGTATTCTTAAGTGGAAATAATCATTCCCTGAAAAATGATTTACCAGTTGCCTATAAAAGTAAAGGATTGAGCTTATACTACGACAGAGAAGGTTCTGTTGACCTATGGAAAACACTAAAATCAATTCAAATAAAAAAAATTTGGAATGAGGCTAAACACTTGCCAATCGAAAAATATGATCTTATCATCAATGATTTTGAATGCATTACCTCACTTTCTTGCAAACTAAAAAAAATTCCATCGATTCATTTTGGGCATCAAGCGAGTTTTGTCAGCAGCAAAGTTCCTAGACCTAACAAAAGGGAAGTAACTAGTGAATGGGTCCTTAAAAATTATGCCTCTGGTACACAGAACGTAGGTCTACACTTCAAATCATATGATCAAAATATATTTCCCCCAATTATAAAATCTTCGATTATTTCAGCATCGCCTAGTAATAATGGTCATATTACGGTATACCTAAATCATTATAGAGATGAAATACTAATAAAATATTTATCTCAAATAAAGGATTACAATTTTGAGGTGTTTTCAAAAGACGTACAATCAAGTAGTGTTATAGGAAAAATAAAAATCCTACCGATAAATCAAGAGATGTTTAATCAAAGTCTGATTAACTGTCATGGCATAATTACTGGTGCAGGGTTTGAAACACCTTCCGAAGCATTGTACCTAGGTAAAAAAATTATGGTGATACCTCTAAAAGGGCAATATGAACAACAATGCAATGCAAAAGCACTTGAAGAGTTTAATGCTATGTCTGTCCCTAAACTTGATGATGATTTTCCTAAGCATTTTAAAAAGTGGATAGAACAATTCGAACCGATTAAATTGACGCTAAGCCATTCAACGGAAGAGATTATCAGAGCCGTCATACATAAAGCTCCATCTTATAGTATATCCTCAGGCACCATTACAAGTACTCTCTCGCCACTCGAAATAGCTATTTAAGAAACTACACTTTACTGAGGAGCTCACATTAAAGTTGTTTTACAACGTACCAACTATAGTCATCCGGCTTAATCTCAACCTCAATGGATGCTTCATGATTGTTGTCCACCGTCACATTTAGCCGTCTACCATACTTATCCGTAATACTGATTGAATGAGTAAGCCCTGCATAGTACAATGGCAAGTTTATTGTTTGTTTAATAACAGTCTTTGTTGGATTGAATAACATCACAAAAGCCCTATCCTCTAATGATGGGTTGACATGCATAAACCCATCCCATTCTCTGCCATCAGCTCTTCTTAAATGAATAATTGGCGAGTTCAAGATATTCCTATACTGCTTATACCAACTTATGGTTTTAACAACAAGCTGCTTTGTTTTTTCAGTATCATACAATCTTGGTCCACGATAGCATGCCTGCACACCAGCTCCATAATATTGTACCATCAACATTTCATAATCCTTCAGATGATCTTGTAAAGGCTCCAATACGGCTTCTGGGCCACCACCCTGATACCTTGTTAGCGGCACAAAGCCCCAACCCATAGATGGACTTTTTTCAAATGTACCATCATGTATATTTTGGCGATTAATGATTTTTTGTTGCTCCCTTGATAACGAAAAATTTACTTCACGATAGCCAACTCCAATTTTGTGAGTGCCATCAAGGAAATACCAATCTGGGGCGTTCACATAAATACCATGCTCATTACACCAATGATATAATTCCTTTTGTAATTGCATCTGTTTCCATTGGGAGTCCTCTAATCCAGAATGACCAGGATGAACAGTAGAAGCACATACATCCCCAGGATAAGGTCCATCGTTTTCAAAAATGTCAAACCCTGTAGTGCTGATGAAATACTTCAATTTATCAATATACGTTAAGCCCCACTTGCTACCCATGCAGGGTGCATTACCAAAAAATGCACCACCCGGCTTACCCGTTAGCGGACTAATTACATCTGTCTCATCATCTATCCTTCTGCTACTAAATAATGAATAACTACCAATTTGTATACCCTTACTATGCGCATAATCGGTCAAATATTTCCACTTCTTTACATTAAGTTCACTTGTATCCTCCATATCACAATGACTACCAAAGCTTAAAATCAATGCTTCGTATCCCGTAGCGGCACATTGGTCAACTGCAGTTTTAACCTCCTCATCATTAGCGCTGACCAAATGCATGAATATGGGGTTTTGAGTTGTCCATGGCGCAACAGTAGCATACATTTTTTGAATCATAAGTCCGCGACGCTCTCGATCATAACTATCCATCAATAACTCATGAGTTCTAACGGATTGTACTGATTGACTAGGTGATAAAACAATAGACGTTACTTTTTCAGGATAGATCTGCAATAAACAAGGTGTTTGGTAATTATAATTTACTTGAGAAGTATAAGCAGAATCAATATTCCAATGGGTAGTTTGATCGCTTATGTCATACCGCATAGCATTATTAAACGCATAATTTGTTTCAACATAAATTCCATGTTGCTTTTTCATTTGCTCAGGCGATCCAACAACAGCACTTTCTTCCTCGACTAATCCAAGCGATTCATTGATGATTTTATTGACTGCAATTACATGAGTACTGTTGTTATTAACTAAAACAGACTTGACAATTAATGGAATACCATCATAGATTTCATATTGAACGACTACTTCGACACCCAACAGAGCTTGAATCGAAGAGTGATACGTGAATGATACTTTCATGCCCGTGCCATTTTTATCGATTAATCCCCATGTCTTTTTTTTCCAGTTCAGCAATGATTTAATAGGTTCAACTTGAATAGTAGTACAGAATAAATCATCCGGAGCTTTCGAAAATGCATCCAACCATTCAGGCATAAAAAAAGCTTTTTCTTGTTGGCCATGTAATCCACCAACTGGATATGGTTTACCATCGATTGTAACAAAAGCTTCGGGCTCAATAGCACGGATCAATTCTTGGCCGCTTGACATATTGCGAAAATCATAGCAAACAATATTTGGACTAATACGAAATGTCCGTCTAACTAATCCATTATAGAGTATGATATTTTTTTTATCTGCAGATAAATAGACTCCTGCTTTCTCCTTCGGGGTATTGATCAACCAATCTGATTTAAGTATAGCAGGATGTAATTCATTCCAAACAGGGAGCGAAGGCATAGTTTGTGAAAATAGGTGTTGAGCAACCGAAAAAACAAACGCAAAAAATAATCCTTTTTTCATATGTTGAATTTATACCAATACAAAATAATAAGTATTAAGACAATAGTGGTGTCAGCTAAAGTTAATCAATTAAACAGTAGACATATTGATGCGTGCAACCTGGAAAATGGGAGATTCTTCCCAACTCATCAAGGCATTGATGAATTTTACTTGTTCAAACTTTTTTAAGTTGGATAACCGAATATCCATTAGCTGAATTTTTCCTTCTAAAAGTAGCTGGGTACGCCTTGTTCCCTCTAATAATGGATTTTCAGGCGTATACCAATTCGCGCCATCATAAAATACAATATTCGCATATGACGCATCTTTGAGTACGCCGTCATCACACATAATTATTTCATCAGCTCCTGCAGTATTTAGCAAGGTAGTAATCCAACCTCTATCTTCAAATTTAAAATCATACTGATGCCCACGTAAGTTAGCTAAAGCAACACTACCTATATTTTTGATTGAATAGTTAGTATAAGAAATATCAATTATTTGTTCAAGGCTATAAACAATTCGCCACTTAATAACATTATCGTTATTAATACAGGTGCTATCAAATAAATCAATCAAGTTCACATAAGGCTGTTTGCCATAATGCATTAGCGTTCTGCTCATTCTCAATTGATGAAAATGCAAATTTTCAGGCTCCCGATTGCTTACTCGTATTGATTCAATAAATTGGAACATATATTTTATCAATCATTTCTTGATATTCTTTCATTACATCGCTTTGAAATGTAATACCACCTCCACTTCGAAATTTATTTTCATCATCTATGTACCTAATCAAGACGCAACTATCTAATGTTGTGCCATCAAAATAACCTGCAACGCCTGTATAATATCCCCGATCTGCATTTTCAACTTGTCTAATTGCCTGAATGGTTTTATTCTTCGGTGCTCCAGAAACAGATCCTGCTGGCAGAAGGCTGAAGATAATATCCCCAATATGCGCATTAAAATCTTCATATAATGTTCCTGAAATCTCTGAACTAACCTGCCCAATTATGCCGTATTGAGTTTGAACTTCTTCATAATAACGATACCGATTCACTTTTACATCATGTGAAACCTTACTCAAGTCGTTTCGAATAAGATCCACTATGGTAGCATGCTCAGCCTGCTCTTTTTCATCACACAAAATAATATTCTTAGCACCTGGAATGCTTGCATCAATTGTACCCTTCATTGGAAAAGAGTAAATTTTTTGATTTTTTATTTGAATAAACGTTTCGGGTGAAAAACTCACAAAATGGTTTTTATACCAAACTGCGTATTTCGAATTTACGTTCTCAAAAATATCTTGATGGGTTAGATTTAGCTCAATAGGAGTTGAGCATGTTAGGTTAATTAAAAAACTATCTCCATAGTTTAAGTACTGCTTTACTTGATTAAATTTAGTAGCATATTCCTCGATAGAAATTGGAAATTTTTTTAATTCGACCGCACACTTATTTTTTTGATATTCATGATTTGAAAACCCCTGAAAATTATAGTGAAGGTCTTTACTACATTCATCAACTAACCATGCCTTAGGTTGTTGACATTCAAAGTCAATTAGAAAAACAAATGCTCGCTTCTCCGCTCCCCACTGATTTAATCTATCCTTCATTGAACGTTTGAAATTACCTTATTCATTTAAATTGATTTCACTGCTTCGCATCTAACACCTATGTTAAAGGTAATATGAGTTTTTGTAAAAAACCGACAAGCTTCAATTGAACAAGGATTGCAAGGCTAATGGGATATATTTCTCAGGATTTTTTATAGCATCCTCCCTCGAGCTTGAAAACGAAACGAGAGAACGTATCTTTTCTACCCCAATCGCCTTAAGCTTTTCTTCTGAAAGAGAGGAATCGCCGCAAATCAAATGTATTTTTTTATGATACTTCGTTGCTAAGGAAGCTATATATCCAACAACCTTGCCGGATATTGATTGTTCATCAACTCCACCCTCTCCGCTAATTATAAAGTCTGCTTTTGATAATACATCTTCGAGTCCAATTTCGTGTACTATAAATTCTACTCCAGAAATAAGTTTAGCGTTCAAGAAGGCCATACACCCTGCACCCATACCACCTGCCGCACCTGCACCTTCGTGATCTGCTACTGATCTTCCAAGGTCTTGTTGAAAAAGTGTATCAAGATGTGTCAATCCCAATTCAAGTGTTTTAATGTCTTCAACACTAGCTCCTTTTTGAGGGCCGTAAACATGGGAAGCCCCTGTTGGACCAAGCAGCGGATTTTTCACATCACATGCAACAATAAATTCAACGTCCTGAAACAAACTGTCAATTGGCTTATGAATATAATCAATTGAAGTCATTAATGCAGCAGTAGGATGAATACGATTTTTTGACTGATCAAAAAACTGATAGCCCAAGGCTTCTGCCATTCCAACCCCTCCATCATTTGTTGCACTACCACCAATGCCAAGAATTACTTTTTTTGCCCCTCTCAATAAGGCATCTTTTATGAGAATACCAGTGCCAAATGAGCTTGCATGCATTACATCCCTCTCTTGAACTGCTAATAGCGCTAATCCACTAGCGGAAGCCATCTCAATAAATGCAGTTGCTAAATCGGCCGTAAGTTGATAAGAAGCGTGTATTGATCTTCCTAAAGGGTCAACGGTAGGAACCTGTACCTCTTCAGTTTGAAAATAGTATTTTATAATTTGCGCAAAGCCATCACCTCCATCAGCAAGAGGAAAAGATGACACCTCAGCATTAGGGTAAAACGAAACGATCTCCTTACGTAATATAGTACACAAGGAGATCGAGTCTATACTTCCTTTGAACTTATCGGGAGCAAGTAGGAAATGCAATAGCTTAGAATTTTGGATAGATAGCATTCACACCCAATTCTTCTTCAATACGAAGAAGTTGATTGTATTTTGCCATTCTATCAGTTCTAGATGCAGAACCCGTTTTAATTTGACCACAGTTTAGCGCTACTGCCAAATCTGCGATTGTTATATCTTCTGTTTCACCACTTCTATGACTCATGATAGAAGTATACCCGTTGGTTTGTGCAAGTCTAACTGCATTAATGGTTTCAGTAACGGTACCAATCTGATTTACTTTAACTAAGATACTGTTTGCAATACCTCTATCAATCCCTTCTTGCAAACGCAATACATTGGTTACAAAAAGATCATCCCCAACAAGCTGACATCTGTTGCCTACTGATTCTGTTAATTTTTTCCAGCCATCCCAATCGTCCTCAGCCATTCCATCTTCAATTGAAATAATTGGATATTTATTCACCCAGTCTGTCCAATACGCTACCATTTCATCACTACTAATTACTTTCCCTGAACTCTTATAGAACTTATAGGTCTTTTCTTTTTCATCAAACATCTCACTAGTAGCTGCATCCATTGCAATACTGATTTGAGATCCTAATTTATATCCAGCCGACTCAATGGCTTGCATAACAGTTTCAATGGCTTCTTCATTGCTTTGAATGTCTGGAGCAAATCCACCTTCATCACCCACATTCGTGCTATATCCTTTTTTCTTCAATACGGTTTTAAGCTGATGGAATACTTCTACACCCCAACGAAGTCCTTCACTAAATGAAGTAGCTCCCGTAGGAACAATCATGAATTCCTGAAAATCAATTTTGTTATCCGCATGTGCGCCACCATTCAAGATATTCATCAACGGAATAGGTAACGTAACGGCATTTACTCCTCCTAGATATCTATATAAATTCAAGTTACACGCTTGCGCTGCAGCTTTGGCAATAGCCATAGACACAGCAAGTGTAGCATTTGCACCAAGATTAGCCTTATTAGGCGTACCATCAAGATCAATGAGAATCTTATCTATCAACGCTTGTTCTGTTGCAGGAGCACCCCTTAATTTATTTGCAATGGTGGTATTTATATTCCCAACTGCCTTCAATACACCTCTTCCAAGGTATAAGGACTTATCCCCATCACGCAATTCAACAGCTTCATGTTTTCCTGTTGAAGCTCCTGACGGAACTGCTGCACGGCCTAAAAAGCCACTCTCTGTTATAACATCAACTTCTACTGTTGGATTACCACGACTATCTAGAATTTGTCTGGCATGAATGTTTGCAATAAAACTCATAAAATGAATGTTTAAAATTGGTTATGATAATAATTGACAGCAAAACCATCAATAGGCGTTACCGGTAAGTTCGCGAAAAATATCCTCAAGCCGTCGGGTTTGCGTTTGCAAAGAAACGATATTCAGACTATGTTGCAAAGTGAAACCGATAAGTTCTTTACTCAACTTCTCTGCATCATGGGTTTCAAGAATCCAATTTTGGGAATCAATTTGCTCCACTGCTAATACCCCATGGATGTTTTCGAGCAACTGGAGGTTGGCATTTTCCTTTAATTGCAGTCTTATTCGGGATATTTCCTTCGTGCCAAGCAGATTTTCTAGTTTATCATCCGCCACGATTGTCCCTTTATTAATGACAATTACCCGATCACATAACGCTTCTACTTCTTGAAGGATATGGGTTGAGAATAAAATCGTTTTATATTTTCCCAAATTTCTGATTACCTCTCTAATTTCAATAATCTGATTAGGATCTAACCCTGTTGTTGGCTCATCCAAAATAAGTACGGCTGGATCATGTATCAAAGCAGCAGCAAGTCCAACCCGTTGCTTATATCCTTTTGAAAGCTGTCCTATCTCCTTATGCGCTTCAGCACTAAGCCCAGTAAGTTTGATAACTTCTTCAATCCGCTCTTGGCGATTTTTGATTTGATGTAACCCCGCCATCAGATCAAGGTACTCCCTAACATACATTTCAAGATATAAGGGATTGGATTCAGGAAGGTATCCGATTTTTTGCTTTGTCGCTATTGCCTCTCCTTGAACCAATATCCCACAAACCTGAATTTGCCCAGCGTCTGGAGCAATATACCCAGTAATCATTTTCATTGTGGTAGACTTCCCAGCTCCATTTGGACCAAGAAATCCAACAATCTCCCCAGACTTAACTTCAAAACTAATTTTATTTACAGCAGTTTGAGTACCGTATAGCTTTACAACGTGATCTACTTTAATAGACATAATTATTTTCTTTCATCAAACTATTTCATCACTAGAAGAAGGCAAATGATCATAAGCACCTTTAAATGCAAGCCAACCAAAAATCAAAAACCCAATAGTAATAGGTAAAAAAATGATGACGAAGATACTCCATTGTACTATGGTGTCGGTAGTGGGCTTAATAGAAATCTGAGTCAGTGCGGTTTTGACTAAAATACCATAGGTGGCTACACCTAAAAGCATCCAAATGATTCCAAAGAATTTTTTTATCGAATTCATGATTCCTATTTTAATCGTTTACGTTATTATCAGTTTTATTAGACAGATACAAGCTGCCTATAAGCAAACAAAATCCTGCAATAATGATAGGATACCAAAGTCCTACCAATAAATCTCCCGTATACATAGTGCCGAGCAAAACAGCAATAAATGGAGTAAGGCCTCCAAACACGCCATTTCCAAGATGATAAGGTAAACTCATCGATGTGTACCTTATTTTGGTTGGGAATAACTCAACCAAGAAAGCAGCAATCGGACCATAAGACATGGTTACAAACAAAATTTGTAAAAATATCAACGCAACCATCATCCAGTATCTATCTGTAGGTAACTCTTTAGATACCTTATCAACTAGCTGAGGCATTTCAACTCCACTCGAATACAAGGTATCGACATGAATTTTCTTCTCGGTAATTCCATTCTCATACACTGTAAAGGTGGATGTATTCTGTAAACTATATCCATTTCCAGAATTTGGCTTCAATACCCTGTCAATATGGGTTTTTGAATTATCCACCTTACTGTCTGTGACAGAGGCTACATTAATCATCTGATGATAAATTGGCCTGTAAAGCACAACTGCTGATAAGAGGCCGACCATTATAATCCACTTTCGACCAATCTTATCACTCAAATTGCCAAAGAATATAAACAACGGTGTTGCCACAACTATAGCGCAAATCAATATGGTTCTTGTTTGCTCAAAATCAATCTTAATGGTATTTTCCATGAAGGTTTGTGCGTAAAATTGGCCTGTATACCACACAACACCTTGACCCATGGTGGCACCAAAGAGCGCCAATAAAACCATTTTTAGATTGGCTTTATGCATTAAGCTTTCCTTGATTGGGTTTACAGAAGTCTTACCTTCTGCTTTCAACTTAGTAAACATAGGAGATTCATGCATTTTCAGTCGGATATAAATACTCATACCCACCAAAACCACTGAAAACCAAAAAGGAATACGCCAACCCCAATCTTCAAATACCCGGATTGAATCAGAAGGGTCTGTAGCTAAACTTTTCCGAGTAATAAGTATAATTCCTAAGGATAATAAAAGGCCTAATGTTGCAGTAGTTTGAATCCAACTGGTAAAATAACCTCGCCTATTTGTAGGGGCATGCTCTGCCACATACGTCGCAGCACCACCATACTCGCCACCCAATGCTAAACCTTGAATTAGCCTTAATAACAAGACAAGCATCGGTGCCAAAAATCCAATTTTTTCATACCCAGGAATTAATCCAATGGCGAATGTTGATCCCCCCATTAATACAAGGGTAAGAAGAAAGGTGTACTTCCTGCCCACCTTGTCGCCAAGGCGACCAAATACCAAGGCACCAAATGGCCTTACAATAAAACCCGCTGCAAATGTTGCCAAGGTTGAAAGCAATGCCGCAGTAGGATTGGTTTTGGGAAAGAATTGCGAAGCAATTATGGGTGCAAGACTTCCAAAAATATAGAAATCATACCACTCAATAAGTGTCCCAACAGATGAAGCAAAGATCACTTTACGGATCAGTTTTTTCTCAGAAATAGATTGCATACGAATATCTTGGTTTTTAAAGCAACGAAATAGGGTTTCAAGATAAAAATATATCCTTAAGAAATTGATTTTTTTTAACTTACCGACCGAAATCGGATAAAAAATAGACATGAGCTACCCATATCAAATCAAATCACTAGAGCAATACCGAGAAGACTGGAAAGAAAGCATTGAAAACCCAGAAGCATTTTGGGGGAATATTGGCCAACATTTTCAATGGAAAAAACCTTGGGAATCGGTCTTGGAATGGAATTTCAAAGAACCTTCTGTAAAATGGTTTAACGGAGCACAATTAAATATAACAGAGAATTGCATCGATCGACATTTAACCGATAAAGCAAATC
>CAMCBE010000012.1 GCA_945872805.1 Chitinophaga pinensis
TGATGCTGATGGTTATTCCATAAGCCAATACAGGAATTTTTAGTGGGCCAAGTGTTGGCCACAACATATGCATTAGTTCAATTAAATAAGCAAGCACTGCAATCAGCATAACTGGCCTGAGTTTGAAAAATGATTTTGTGTCGGATTTGGTGGACACGAAGAATTTAATATAAAATATATGGGCAAGCAAAAATGAGCATAGGGCTGGTATAAACATACCGTCAACTTGAAGTAATATATCACCAGCCCAAGAACATATGAGGCCTAATACTATAGCATCTCTCCACCATGACCTTGGTTGATCAATCGATAGGATATATAACCCAATCAGTAATGGAATAATAAGTGGCTTTGTGAATAGACGAAGGTCTTCCTTGTGAAAAGCGGTTAGGGCGATATCTACTAATGAAAACAACGCAGCAGCTATAAAAATCGTTAATTGTTTAGGCTTCATAATTAACCGATTTTTGCTTCACCAAAGCGATATGAGTGGCTGCATCAATTATGCAGTCAAGTTTTGGGATACCTAATTCTAAATAAAACTGACTCAAGAATTAACGTGTTTAGTTGTAATTTAGAGAATATTTATGGCAATTTCAGAGGACGAAAGAAAATTTTTACTGTATTGGGAGATGCAACGGCTCAAAGATAAGCGGCTTACAAACCAGCTGATGTTTGGATTGCCAATTGGAATTTTATTTTCAATCCCAATCCTCATAAATTTTTTCATGGGTAAATTTTGGTATAAACGAGCAGATGCTGTTGGGATTAGTCAGTTTAGCCCCACCGTATTAGTCATCGCAGTTTTGCTGATTACTGTATTTGTAGCCTTACTAAATAGGCGTTTTAGATGGGAGCGATTAGAACAGCAGTATCTTGAATTAAAAGCAAAAGAGAAGAAAAATTGAGCAATAGATACTTTTTTATCTAGGCCTAGATTCCAATTTTTTTTAGCATCTTTGCCAAAATTATTAGGATAATGAGACTTTACGTTACGCTGATTTTGGCCCTAGGTTTAGTTGCTTTTTCGGGCTGCAAAAAAAATGAATCAACACCAGAAACATTGGAAGCATATATTAAGCGATTAGGCATCACAGATGCAGTGAAAGATGACAGAGGATTTTACTATAAAATCATAACAGAAGGTACAGGGGTTAATCCGACTGTATCCAACAATGTTACTTTATTTTATAAAGGGACGTTGACGAATGGCAATATCTTCGATCAAACTGGTGCCAATCCAGTAACATTCGGTCTAGGGCAGCTTATTTTAGGTTGGCAATATGGATTGCCTTTGATTAAGCCAGGTGGATCAATCATTCTTTACTTACCTCCTGAATTAGGGTATGGAAGTCGCTCTGCAGGATCTATCCCTCCTAACAGCGTGTTGATTTTTGAAATCCAACTTATCTCTGTAGGTTAACTACTAGGGGTTGATGTAACTATAGCGAGGATTTAGTCCACGTATCGTTTCTGCCGATAAGTGATATGCCAATATACCCTCTTACAATTAGTGTGTTGTCATTCTTTAATGTAATGATACACTTGTATTCTTTGCCATTGTTAGGGTCGTAGATGTGTCCATCTTCCCATTTATTATTTCCTTTAAACACAAAACCCCAAAGGTTTACAAGTCCCAATACTGGGCGCTGATGTAATGCTGCATCAGGATGTTTTAAATCAGTCTTAGGTTTGCCTGTTTTAGGGTTTGTGGGTTCATTCAGCCAAACTATCTTTCCTAAGTATTGATTTCCTTTTTTAACTATTTCCACTTTTCCTTTTCCTGACCCTGTTTTCCAAATGCCAATTATTTCATCTCCCTCTTTAGCGCTTTGTGCAAAAGAAGATATCATTGTCAGAAGGAAACATGTAGTTATGATGTATTTCATTGCAATAATTCTTAAAGATTAAAGGACGAATTTGTCATGAAAATTAAACAATTCTATGATTTAGTGACACTTTGAAATGAAAAAATTCTACGGATTATCAAGTTTAGTTAAATTCTTGGATGGTATTGTATAGGGTGTCGCGTTCAACAGCAACACGACCAACTTGAGAAATCATAGTGACTAATTCTTCTGTAGTTAGGGAAGGATTTTGTTCTTCACTGCCTGCCATGGAGTAAATTTTCGTTGAATCATCAATTGTTCCATCCATATCATTTACTCCAAAGGATAGACTCAATTGGGCTTGTTCTCTCCCTAGCATAGGCCAATATGCTTTGATATGAGGAAAATTATCAAGGTAAATTCTTGCCATGGCGTATGTCTTCATGTCTTCTATGCTGCTTGATTCAGCTACATAGCTCATTTCATTGTCGTGGTTACGAAACTTAAGGGGGATGAATGTATTGAAACCTTTCGTCTCATCTTGAAGCTGTCTGAGTCGCTCCATATGATCTATCCGATGTTTATATTCTTCGATATGTCCGAATAACATGGTTGCGTTACTATGCATTCCAAGTGAATGGGCTATGGCATGGATATCTAACCATCCATCAGCGTCTACTTTGTCTGCACTAATCTTTTCTCTTATTTCATTATCGAATATTTCTGCTCCGCCGCCTGGTAATGAATCTAAGCCAGCAGCGTGTAATATTTTCATGCCTTCCAACCTGCTTAGTTTTGCTTTTCTAAACATGTAATCTAACTCAACGGCTGTAAATCCTTTGATATGAAGTTCAGGACGATGCGCTTTGATTTTTTTAAGAAGTTCTTCAAAGAAATAGATATCCATTTTAGGATGTACACCACCGACTACATGTACCTCTGTAATAGGTTTGCCATCATACGCTTTAACCTTCTCCACCATTTCATCAATACTCAATTCCCATCCTTCTTCTCGCTTTGAATAGAGCCTTGAATAAGAACAAAACTTGCATGAAAACACACACACGTTTGTAGGCTCTATATGAAAATTTCTATTGAAATAGGTTTTGTTGCCATGGCGACGTTCACGGATGAAATTCGCCATAAGTCCCAGAGTAGACAAGGAAGCACGTTCAAATAAAGCAATCCCTTCAGCAGGCGTAATTCGCTCATATTGATCAATCTTTTGCGCAATTGCTTGCCATTCACTTGCTATGCCTGCCAGCTCAGAGAGCTTCTTATCCTTCTCAATGATTCCCATCTTGGTTTATTTGTACAAAAATACGATTGAACAAAAGAGTATCCTAATGAAGGCGTAATTATTAACAACTAAAACATAAATTATCCCAAGGCACCAGCGATACATGCACACATTAAACAAGCGATGGTGCCTCCAATTAAGGCTTTAATCCCAAGTTCAGTAAGGTTTTTACGCTGTGAAGGAGCTAGCTGACTGATTCCACCAATTTGTATGCCTATTGAAGCAAAGTTTGCAAATCCACACAACGCATAGGTGGTTATTAATATTGATTTGGGATTTGTAATCAATCCTGACGCCCTCATTTTACTGAAACTCACGTATGCCTGAAATTCATTGATGATTGTTTTTTCACCAAGTAGCTGACCTACATTAATCATGTCGACTTTATCAACCCCTATGAGCCAAGCTATTGGAGAGAAAAGATATCCTAAGATCAATTGAAAGGTTAAGGCGTCGTATTGCCCATGAGTGAATGTAGCGATGATCTTATTGATGCCTAGATAGTACCCCACACTTCCTAAAATCCAATTCATCACATAAATCAACGCAGTGAAAACAATCAAAATCGCACCCACATTCACGGCTAGTTTTAATCCATCTGTTGTTCCAATGGATATGGCATCCAATACATTTTCTCCCATTTTTTGTTTTGGGATGCTCACTCGGGTATCTATTGATTCAGTTTGTGGGAAGAGCATTTTTGCACAAACAATGGCAGCAGGGGCACTCATTATAGATTGACTTAGCATGTGCAATGCAAAGAAATGTTGTTGGCTAATATCATTCCCACCAAGTATCCCCACATAGGCCGCCAATACACTTCCTGCTGTATTGGCCATTCCGCCAATCATGATACAGAGGATTTCGCTCCTATTCATCTTTTCCAAAAAAGGTTTCACCATGATGGGAGCCTCAGTCTGACCAAGAAAAATATTCGCAGCAGTTGATACACTCTCTGATCCTGAAATCTTTAGTTTACTTAGCATCACCGCGAAAAAATAAACTACTTTTTGCAGGATGCCTAGGTAATAGAGTAGTGATGATAATGCTGCAAAGAAAATAATAATGGGAAGGGCTTGAATCGCAAATGTATACCCCCATGCGCCACTCGTGTCGGCCAAATTACCGAACATGAATTCAGTTCCTTTATGCGTTAAGTTGATTAGTTCTACAAACTTATCTGAAACCCATTGTATGAAGATTCTAAAAAAATTATATTTCCCATCAGACAACACACCGATTGCAAATCCTATTTGCGCTACAATACCCATGGTCACTAGTTTCCAATTGATGGCCTTTCTGTTATTGCTTAGTGCATAACATAGGCCAACTAAAAAAAGCATACCAAGTAGTCCTCGGCTAAGTGACTCTAACTTCATAGACCTATCAGGGTTGGTTTAATTGAACAATATACACTTTTAATTAAGCTCATATTTCATTTTAATTCCTACCCCTAATGGTTAGTATTTTTTGAAGTAATGCGCGATATAATTCAGTGATGTCTTGTGAGATATTCATTTTAATGATAACACTTCCAAACAATATACTGAATGCAATACTTTTAAGGATCGCGTCAATCCATACTTGATGGAATAGGGGGAGAAAGAAGAGAACGGCTGTGAATAAAGCGGCAAGTGAAATTGCGATTGCATTTTTCCACGAAAAAGGCTGCAATGCATAGATCTTTTTTATGTAAATGAAACGAATTAGGTTGAAGCAGACTATGGCAATTAATCCACCAATTGCAGTACCAACAATTCCATAGTTTCTAGTTAAATAATAATTTAAAATGATGGATACAACAACAAAAAACATATTGGTAAATAGATCAATCTTCCAATGTTTAGATAGCTGTAGTATTTGAGAATTAAGCCCAGTGCCTAAATCAATTAGTTTGCTAAATCCCATGATGAGCATAAGGGTAGGAAGTAATTTGTAGGTTGGGCCCAGAAGATGAAGTAATAATGGGGTGTTGATTATGATGACTCCCATAATACCTGAGGCAATAATCAATAAATTCAACGCCGTTTTTTTATACAGTCTATCCAACTTTGCGATGTCATTGTCTTTCCAGGCAATTGCTATTTGTGGCGTAGCAGCTGAGATCATACTTCGCTGGGGCACGTCCATAATGGTGATCATGTAGGTTGCAATGGTGAATATCGCTGCATCTACTAGTCCGCCAGCCGACTGTGAAGCAATGATGAGTGTATCATTTGTTTTAGCTATTACATTTAAGATAGCACTCAAAAAATAAGCACTACCAAATCGTAACATGATGGGTCCAAGTCTTTTTGTAAGGCTACTTGGTTTAAAGCGAATTGCAAATATCTTACTCCTGTAAATCACAATAATCAACACAATGGAGCTGGCGAAAAACAAGTAGGCGTAGAGAGAAACAAATACCTCAAATTGGGTAATGACTCCAAATGCCCAAAGCGCAATGAGAACGGTGATGAGTAGACGTTGTAGAAACTCTTTCGCAAAATTTGAAATGATTGTTTTTTTAATAATCCATGTAAAGCTTTCCAAGATGGAAAAAAATACAATCGAAACTGTTAGGGGATAGACAAGATTAAAGTAATTAACGAGATCGGGTGATTTACTGCCGAATTTTCTAATGGCCCAAGGTTGGATATAAGGAAATAAAAGATAGAGTATGGTACACGTAAAAATGACAAAGAAAAATACCAATGCCATCATATCGTTTTTCTCCTTTGGAACATGCTGTAGATAGTAGGGAGAAAATTTGAATGTAATGGGTAATACACCAGCCGTACATATTGTGGCGAATATGAGCGCGATGTCTCCAATAATTCGAGTTAATCCAAATTGTTCGGGGGTAAAAAAAGTAGGGTATAGATAGAGTATATTGACTGCACCAATAGCAAAGCCTGCATAGGTAAAAAGAGAAGAATAAATGCTTTGTTTTCTTATGGTGCTCATTTCGATAAAATCAGGTCAAAAGTATCGTATTTATGTATTGGTTCAGACGAATACGATACATAAAAAAACCGCTGTGAAATCAGCGGTTCTATTTATGTTAGTTATTTGTTGAAATCAAACGTGAGATTCGATTTTTTTAACAAAAATATTTTTAGGTTGTGCACCGACTAACTTATCTACAACAACACCACCTTTAATGAAAAGGATTGCAGGTATGGACGTAATTCCGTAGTTCATAGAAAGTTGAGGGTTATTGTCAACATTCACTTTACCAATATTTACTTTTCCTTCCCATTCTTTAGATAGCTCTTCTACCACTGGTCCAATTGCACGACATGGTCCACACCATTCTGCCCAAAAATCAATCACTGATAACTTATCAGAATCAAGCACTTCCGTTTGAAAATTCGAGTCGTTAAATTCCTTTGCCATTTTATTAAATTGAAGATGAAAATTATATAAATACTAGTACAAAATTAGTTCCATTTTTTAACTTTTCACAAAAGAGTCTGAAATTGATTAGAGTATGTCAACCTGCACTTCAATTTCAGGGGATTTCTCCAGAAAATCAGCCATTTCGTCATTCATCTCAAATCCCTTTTCGATTGTCTTCATCTGAATCCTTAATTTTTCAATTTGGTCTACCAAGATAACCTTAAGCCTGCTCCTGCCTGGATGTTTCTTCATGTTCTGTTGAAAGAATTCAATTTGAGTAGGGGTTATGGTTCCCGGTTGTATAATGAGCTGCAATTGCTTTGTAAAGGCCCTTTTGATGGTTTCCAGTAAACAAATTTCATTTACCCGAAAATTCCATTCATTTCTGCTTTCCCATTTTTCAAAACTTCCTTTAACATGAATACATGCTCCTGCCGTAAAATAGTTGGAGAATTTTACATATTGATCGCCAAAGAGGGTGATTTCGACGCGGCCCGTAAAATCTTCAATGGTTAAACTTCCGTACTTTTTACCAGCACGGGATATTTTATGTTGTGAGCTGGTTACCAATCCGGCCAATTTAAATGTTTGTGCAGGATTAGGGTGTTGGTCAATCACTTCTTTGAAATCATTGTAATCACCAATATGCGAAATGTTATAGTGCTTGAGTTCAAATCGGTAATGATCCAACGGATGCCCACTAAGGAACATGCCTGTAACGTCTTTCTCTTTATCTAGTATTTCAGTGAGTGACCAAGGTGCACAATCGGGAATACGAGGAGGTGGTATTTCTTGAACAATAGACAGGTCACCAAATAGTGTATTTTGATTTGAATCCGATTGGTTTTGCCAGATACTGCCGTATCGGATGATTTTTTCTAAGCCGTTAGAGGCATCTCCCTCGGGATGAAAAAAGTATTGTGCGCGGTGCAAGGCTGGAAAGCAATCAAAGGTTCCAGACATGGCTAAACTTTCCAATGATTTTTTATTGACGGTCCGTTGATTCAACCGTTTCACCATATCATAAATAGATTCAAAGGGTCCCTTTTTTTCACGGTCTGCAATAATGGTTTCTACAGCCGCTTCACCAACCCCTTTTAATCCACCTAATCCAATTCTGATTTCTCCTTTCTTGTTTACGGCAAATCCCTTCAAAGATTCATTGATGTCTGGTCCCAATACACTTAATCCCATGCGTTTGCATTCTTCCATGAAGAAGGTTATTTTTTCTATGGAACCGGCATGGTTCAATACTGCGGCCATAAATTCGGATGGATAATGTGATTTTAAATAGGCTGTTTGATACGCAATGAATGCATAGCAGGTACTATGTGATTTATTGAAGGCGTATTGTGCAAAGGCCTCCCAGTCTGTCCAAATTTTCTGTAGTTTATCGTCAGGAAAACCGCGGGCAGCAGCATTGGTAATGAATTGCCCCTTCATTTTATCCAATACCGATTTTTGTTTTTTACCCATGGCTTTTCGCAACACATCTGCATCACCCTTGCTAAATCCACCTAGCTTTTGTGCTAAAAGCATAACCTGTTCTTGATACACGGTGATACCATAGGTTTCTTTTAGGTACTCTTCCATTTCTTCAAGATCATATGAAATGGCTTCTCTTCCATGCTTTCGGTTGATGAAGTTGGGAATGTATTCAAGAGGACCAGGTCTATACAATGCGTTCATCGCAATCAAATCCTCGAATCGATCTGGCTTTAAATCCCTCAAGTATTTTTGCATCCCAGCACTTTCAAACTGGAAGGTTCCAATGGTTTCTCCTTTTTGATAAAGCTTGAATGTCTTTTCATCTGTTAGTGAAATCGTGTTAATGTCAATTTCAATACCATAATTCATCTTGATCAACACCAATGATGTCTTAATAACATTGAGTGTTTTTAATCCTAGAAAGTCCATCTTAATTACACCAGCATCTTCAATCATGCTCCCTTCAATTTGTGTAACCCACATGGGAGAGTCTTTCGTAATGCATACCGGCAAGAGTTCTGTAAGGTCTTTCGGTGCTATGATGATACCTGCTGCATGGATACCTGTATTGCGGACTGATCCTTCAAGTATTTCTGCTTCATGTAAAACGGCACTACGCACATCGTTCCCCTCATATATTTCCCTTAGTTTTTTTGCATTTTCTATTTCATCGCTATTAAGGGATTCTTTTTCTTTTAGGCTTTTTTCTCCAGCTAAAGGAGCGTGTAATAATCGCTTTAGTGTGATGCCTGGTTTTTCAGGGACTAACTTAGCAAGTGTATTGGATTCGGGAAGCGGTAAGTCCATTGTTCTGGCCACATCTTTAATGCTCATCTTAGCCGCCATGGTACCATAGGTGATGATTTGGGCTACTTGGTTCTTACCGTATTTTTCGACTACATAGTCAATTACTTTTTGGCGTCCATCATCATCGAAATCCGTGTCGATATCGGGCATGGACTTTCTATCGGGATTTAAGAAACGCTCGAATAGCAAATTGTATTTCATTGGATCGATATTCGTAATGCTAATGCAATACGCTACTACACTGCCCGCAGCAGATCCACGGCCAGGTCCAATAAATACACCCAAATCTCTTCCTGCTTTGATGAAATCGGAAACAATCAAAAAGTATCCAGCAAACCCCATTGTTCTGATGGTGAAGAGTTCAAAGGCTATTCGCTCTTCAATCTCTGGAGTCATGATATCATATCTTCTTCTAGCCCCCTCTTGTGTAATGTGTTCTAGGTATTCATCTTGTGTCTTAAAATTTTTGGGTACCACAAAATGGGGGAGCAGTATGTCTCTCTTTAAATCAAGTATCTCAACTTTGTCAACAATCTCATTGGTATTGTCTATCGCTTCCTCTAGATCATGGAAAACGCCCTTCATCTCTGAAGTAGTCTTGAAAAAAAACTGATCATTTGGAAAGGCGAAGCGCTTGTTTCGGGTTAAGGTATCGTCATCGGTGAACTCACGTGCCGCTGGAGTGGCTACCTTTTCTCCTGTATTGATGCACAATAAAATATCATGGGCATTGAAATCTTTTTGATCTACATAGTGTGAGTCGTTGGAGGCAATGACTTTGACATTGTATTTTTTAGCAAACTTGAGCAGTACTTTATTTACTTTTTCCTGCTCTTCCATACCATGCCGCTGGATCTCTACATAATAGTCTTCTTGAAAAATATTCAACCACCACTTGAATTCATTCTCTGCTTCTTCCTCACCTTTTCGTAAAATGGTTTGAGGAACAAGTGCTCCCAAGCAACAGGTTGTAGCAATTAACCCTTCATGGTATTTGTGTATTAGTTCCTTATCAATGCGGGGGTATTTGCTGTATAATCCTTCAATAAATCCTAGTGACGTGAGTTTGACGAGATTTCTGTATCCTATATCATTCTTCGCTAAGAGTATTTGATGTCTTCTCGGATCTTTTTCATCTTTCGAAAATGTCTTCCGATGTCTATTCTCTGTAATGTAAAATTCACATCCCACGATGGGTTTTACTTTCAAAGCGCTATTTTTGTCGTTCGGGTCTACTTTATGCTTGTGTGCTTCAGCCACAAACTGAAAAACACCAAACATATTACCATGATCCGAAATGGCCAACGCCGGCATATTATCTTCCATGGCCTTTTTATACAATGCTCCTATGCTTGCTGCACCATCGAGCAGTGAGTATTGTGTGTGGACATGGAGATGTGAAAAGTTGGACATAAAACGGGGAAGGGGGAAAGGAACAAATTTCGTGAATATTTCAGAAATAGTTCGAAGTGGTTTTCCACAACTAGCGGTTTAAAAAATAAATTAACAGGTAACGTGGTATTGAGGAAACGATATTTTATTTTAATTCTGGTGGGTATGAGCTCTTGCAGCTTGTTTAAGCCTATACCCCGAGCTCAGACTGATGTGAAGGACTCGCCTTTTATTGAAAACGTCGTTTTATCGTTGCAATCAACTCAGTCTAAGGAAAAGCCTATTGAAAGCAGTAAAACCTCCATAGCATCTGAAAAACCGCACTACGAAGCTCCAGCCTCGCGCACACAGGAAATTGAATATTCTCCTCCCTCAGCATTTCAATATGCCTTGCTGCTCGATGTAGAGGTAGAGAAAATAAAAAATAGCAAACTGTATGACTACATCACTCAATGGTGGGGAACTCCATATAGAATTGGAGGCTCGTCATTAGACGGAATAGATTGTTCTGGTTTTGTTAAAGGGTTATTTTCAGATACTTATTCAATTCAGTTGCCAAGAACCTCTAGAGAGCAGGCAGATTTCAGTCAACCAATTAGCAAAGAAAGTATGCGTGAAGGGGACTTAGTCTTCTTTCACCAACGAAAAGGAATATCTCATGTAGGCATGTACTTGTCTAACAATAAATTTGTACACGCATCTACCTCCATGGGAGTTGTCATCAGCGATTTAAATGAACCCTATTGGAATAAACGTTTTGTAAAAGCAGGACGAATTATCAATTATCCCTGATAGTCGTTGTTACTGCACAGATTTTTATTCAATGATTTTTATTTCAGCATAGCAATTTTGATCCATGCTTAAATCGGCTAACTTTTCTTTTTGACGAAGTGACTTCCATGAGGTAGTAGGGCTTATCCAAACGGCATGGTTATTAACCAACATTTTTACAGGCGCTTCATAGTTTTCAATGCATTCAGTCCATTTGTATCGAAAGCCTTTCTTTGATTTTTTTACAAGTAAAACTGGAATGTCTTTTGTTCTGAGGTATTGATCAAAGAATTTTGAAAGATTGATGCCTGATTTTTCACTGATAAACTGTTCAATATCAGCACTGGTTATAGTTTGATGGTAAAATTCTTTATTCATTGCCCTCAAGCAAGCATAAAAAGCATCATCATTTTTAAAGATTTGTTTTAAGTAATGGATGATGTTGTTCCCTTTATTATACATGTCACCCGACCCTCCTTTATTTACGCCATATGGACCAATAATTGGTTTGTCATTTCCAATTCTTTTCCTCAATCCTTGGGTATATTCATCTCCAGCTTCTTTGCCATAGTAATACGTGGTGTATACGGTTTCTGCATAATCAGTAAACCCTTCATGTACCCACATATCGGCGATGTCTTTTGTAGTAATATTATTGGCGAACCATTCATGTCCACTCTCATGGATGATAATATAATCCCATTTCAATCCCCAGCCTGATTGGGAAAGGTCATTTCCCAAATAGCCATTCTTAAAGGCATTCCCATACGCTACAGCACTTTGATGTTCCATGCCAAGATGAGGCGATTCTACCAGCTTATAACTGTCTTCATAAAAAGGGTAGGGACCAAATGCATATTCAAATGCTTTTAACATCAAGGGCACTTGCTTGAACTGCGATTTTGCTTTTTCTAGGTTGTAATCCAATACCCAATAGCTACAATCTAATGGACCATTTTCTCCAGGAAATACTTCATGGAATTCGACATATTTTCCGATGTATGGGACAATGTTGTAATTGTTTATTGGACTTTTGACATTCCATACAAAAGTCATCGTGTTTGGCTTCACTACTTTTTTCTCTACTAGTCTTCCATTACCAACCGCCACCAACGTGTCTGGAATGGTGATGCTGAGGGTTGCGCCTAAATTGGGTTCATCGCTTTGGTGATCTTTGCAGGGATACCAAACACTTGCTCCTAACCCTTGACAGGCAACGCTCATCCAATGCCTTCCTAATTGATCTTTTTTGAAAATCCAACCTCCATCCCAAGGAGGGTGAACAGCTTCAACTACTTTTCCTCCATAGGTCAAAACAATATCTTCACTGCTGCCTATCGTAAGTTGATTTGGTATGGCGATATGGTATACATTCCCTTCACGTGTAAACGACAAGGATTTGTTTTTATTTGTAGCACTTATCAGTACAAGTGGTTCTTGCAGGTCGATCTGCATGGTCTTTCCAGCTTCCAATACGTTAAATTGAATGTCAACCTTACCTTGTATGGTTTTGGTATTGAAATCAGGCTCAACATCAATGGAGTAATGGGTAACGTCCCACCATGCTCTTTCCTGGTTTATCGTTCCGCGAAGCGTGTCTGCTCTGGTTGGCTTAGCTTGATCCTCATTGTCTTGTGCCTGTGTTGATAGTGAACTAAAGAATACCGCTATGAGCAAGCATTTTATGTAGTTGAATTGATATGGCATTAGGTGATTACTGTTTTGATTTGAGCTTGTCTTTAAATACCTTTTCGAATTTCTCCATTTTGGGTCTGATTACATAATTACAATAAGGTTGATTGCCATTGCTGTTGTAGTAATTTTGGTGATAGTTTTCTGCCGCATAGAAATTTTTGAACGGTTCTATCGTGGTTACAATGGGTTTTGCAAACGCACCACTTTTTGTGAGTTCTGACAAGTAATGTTCAGCCCTTTCCTTTTGTTCTGCATTGTGATAAAACACTACGCTGCGGTATTGTGGACCAACGTCATTGCCTTGCTGATTTATAGTGGTTGGGTCATGTGTTTGCCAGAATATTTCTAATAATTCATCTATCGAAACCTGTTTTGGATCAAATATCAGTTGGCAGACTTCTGCGTGTCCTGTGGATTTATCGCATACCTGCTCATAGGTTGGATTTTCAACGTGTCCACCGCCGTATCCACTAACCACTTTCTCAACGCCTTTCACTTGCTGAAATATAGCTTCAGTACACCAAAAGCAACCTGAGCCGAATGTAATTGTTTCTTTTCCCATCGTATTTATGTTATTTTTTTTGATTTCTTTTTTAGGAGATTGTGCACATGCCAAGAAAAAGGTTGAACTGGCTAAGGCTACAAATAAGAACGGCATTATTTTTTTCATACTCTATAAACAATTGTTTCCCTAAGATAGTTTGAAATAAGGTTCCATCATTTTTTAGGACTAGATTTGCACCGATTTTAGCGTTCGATTAACATGAAACTTTATCCAGAATCAGCCCCCGTTCAACTCGAATTTGACAAGGTCAGATTATTGCTCACCGAGCAAACCAGATCGGCATATGGTAAAGAAAAGGCTGAACAACTTCGAATTCATACTAAGCGACAGTTTATAGAACTTGAGTTACGCCAAACTTATCAGTATTTTTTATTGCTTAATGCTGGACAGCCCTTCTCGCATGAACAGTCGTTTAATGTAAAACGTGAATTAAAATTGCTCTCTATTCAAGGAGCTGTTTTGACGGGAGATATTTTCTTGCTATTTAGAAAAATCACGGAAAATATCCAGTCTATTTTCAGGTGGTTCGACGATGAACGGATGTCTCAATGCAGTGCACTCTATGAAGTTATTGCTAACACTCAATTTGAAAAGAAAATCATTGAGTCCATCAGTAAAGTCATTGATGATTTGGGCGTAGTTAAAGATGATGCCTCTCCTGATCTTGCACGTATTCGCATGGCACTTTACCGCAAGCGGAATGAACAACGACGTTCTTTTGAGAAGATATTGAATAAGTTGCAAAAGGCAGGCTATATCGCCGATATCGAAGAGTCTTTCTTAAACGGTCGCAGGGTGTTGGCCATTTACGCCGAACAAAAGCGTCAGGTAAAAGGTATCCTTCATGGCGAAAGTGATACGCGCAGAACCTCTTTTATAGAACCTGAAGAAACCATTGAGATCAACAACGAGATATTCTCACTTGAAAATGACGAGCGGGATGAAGAGTATCGTGTCTTGAAACAGTTGACTGCTGATCTGTCAATATATCACCCACTGTTGCAAAAATACGTGGACGATCTTGGCGAGTTTGATTTTATCCGTGCAAAGGCAAAAGTGGCGCAGCAGATGGATGCTCACATGCCAAGTCTTAGTGATCACTCTGGCATCCATTTAGTAAAAGCGTATCATCCGCTGTTGTTTCTTTACAATAAAAAGACAGGGAAAAAAGTTATTCCGCTTAATCTCACTCTTGATGAGAAAAATCGAATTTTATTGATCTCTGGACCAAATGCTGGGGGTAAGACGGTATGTTTGAAGACAGCAGGACTTCTTCAAATGATGGTGCAAGCGGGGCTTATGGTTCCCGCAAGTGCTGAGTCAGTCTTTGGTATTTATAGGCAGTTATTGATTCATATTGGAGATACGCAAAGCATCGAATTTGAACTCAGTACATATAGCTCTCATTTAAAGAACATGAAGTTCTTCATGGAAGAAGCCAATGGGAGAACCTTATTTTTTATTGATGAATTAGGAAGTGGAAGTGACCCGAATCTAGGTGGCGCATTTGCAGAAGTCTTTTTAGAGCAGTTGATTAAAAAGCATGCCTTTGGTATTGTAACCACCCATTATTTGAATTTAAAAATAATGGCTAGTAAAACCAGCGGCATTATTAATGGTGCCATGGCTTTTGATGAAAAAAGTCTCCTGCCACTTTATCAATTGAATGTAGGTAAACCCGGAAGTTCCTATACGTTCTCTATTGCTGAACGTATTGGACTCTCGCCGGAGTTGATTAATCGTGCTCGAGAATTGGTGGAAGAGAATCATTTTAGCCTTGATAAATTATTGAATAAAACGGAACAAGACCTTCGGAAAATTGAACTGAAAGAAAAAGATCTTCAACGTTTGCTGAAGGAAAATGAATTGATCAAAAAAAATCTATCGCATCAACTTGAAAAAGAAAAGCATACACAACAAGTTGAGATCTTAAAACACCAAAATGCTGTCTCCCAAGAAAAGTATGTTTACTTGAAAGAGATGGAGCGAAAACTAAAACAACTTGTTTTTGATTGGCGTAAAGCGGAGAAGGAGGAGGATAGGAAGCTGTTGATGAAAAATATGCAGGCACTTCTGTTCACTCAAAAGGATAAACAAGTTAAGGAAAAAGTCAAGAAGAAACTGGATTCGAAGTACATGGAAGTGGATCAAGATCCGGTTGCAGGTGATTTGGTACTCATGAAACAAAATAATAAAATAGGCACGCTTTCTGAAGTGCGCGGTAAGAAAGCCATTGTCAATTTAGGTGCTATGCCATTGCAAGTGAACTATGCTGATTTGATCACGGTTAAAGAAAAGGAAGTTTAGTGATTGATGCTTGTTAGATTGGTAACTCAAATATTTTTTCTATCAATACCCATTTTTCACCTGCGGCAGACCATGGAAGTCGCTGCTGATACCTATCCATCAAGGTTTCCCATGCTTGCACTGCAGGATTAGATGCATCAGCTTTTCCTTTTTCATCAAAGCTAAATTCATCGGTGGTAGTCATAACCATAAACAACCTGTTGCCTGTGCGATAGATGTCCATGCCAACAATGCCACTCGATGTGATGCTCTCAATAATAGCAGCACTTACATTTTTATGGTGTGCTTCATAGGCGTCAATAAGTTCCTTGTCGTCTTTTAAATCGACGGCTAAATAATAGGTCTTCATGTTACGCCGTTTCAGTTGGTTTGTATCCCTTCAATCCAAAATAAAGTACCACGAAAAAGCATACTAAAGGAATGCTATAGCCAATTTGAATGTTGTCATTGAAACCATCAATCATACGGCCCATAATTACCGGGAAAATAGCACCACCAATAATCGACATAACAATAAGTGATGATCCTGGCTTGGTATGTTCTTTCAAGCCCACTATACCCAGAGAGAATATTGTTGGAAACATGATTGACATAAAGAACCCTAATCCACCTAATGCTAAAACAACATTCTTTCCATCGGCATATATAGATATTAAGCTCAACAAAATACACAGTACAGAATAGAGGGCAAGTAGTTTTGCTGGACTAATATACCGCATGAGAACTGTTCCGATAAATCTTCCTAACATGAATAGTAAACCATATACGCCTAAATAATAACCTGCTGTCTTTTCATCAACGCCACCTCCTGAAATAGCCATTCTTACAAAGAAGCTGGTTACACACACTTGTGCGCCAACATAAAATAATTGAGCGATAATAGCCCAAACTAAATGCTTGTGTTTTAATGCACCGGAAATGCTACCGGCAGATTTTCCTTCTTCCTCTTCTTTGAATTCAGGAAACTTAACCGTTACAAATAAGATTGATAAAACTACTAGAAATGCCCCAAGTACCATATAAGGCATTTTGACAGAAGCGGCTTCACTGCTGAGGTAGGCAAGTTTTTCAGCAGAAGGCATAAGGTTCAATTCCTCTGCCGTATATTCTTTGCCGGATAAAATAAATACGGTTCCGATCAATGGCGCTATGAATGCAGCCAGTCCATTAAATGATTGTGCAAAATTCAATCTCGCGGTGGCAGTTTCGTTATCACCCAACTTAGTAGCATATGGATTGGCGGCCGTTTCCAAAATGGTTAACCCACATCCGATAATAAATAAACCCAATAAAAATATTTCATAGATTCTAGAGTTTGCAGCCGGCACAAATAAAAATGCACCAAGACTAAAAACCAGCAGTCCTAGAATAATGCCTTTTTTGTAACCAAATTTTTTAAGGA
>CAMCBE010000013.1 GCA_945872805.1 Chitinophaga pinensis
GTTTTTTGAGCTTTTTTATGATACCGATCAATAACATAATGAAATTCAGGTTCAGACAGATTTGTAAAATTGTTCAATCGTACTCTTCGATTCAACTAGGTGAAGTCACTATCATGGCCTTTATTCAAAACCGCTTCAATCAACTTGCACATTTTTTCATCATCCTTGCTAACATCAGTTTCTGCTCCAACCCGATCATAGATAAAACAAAACTGCATTTCTTCGGGATGAGAAGGAAGCTGAATATCAAAAAAGACTTCAGTTAGATATCTGTAGCGATCTCTAATATTTGTCATGCGATCATTAAATATCAATAAAATGCGATTATACCTAAGTTGGACAGACCATCTTGCCACATGATCATAGACTTCAATGTCTGATAAATCTTCCTGTGGACGTATAGTCTCAAACAGCTTTATCTTATCCCGGATACGGATATTTAACGATGGAGGCAGGGCATTCTTCTCTGGAATAGTTGGTTTTAAAACAGTTGAATTCACCTCACCCGATTCTTCATTCGAAGGAAGCTGTTCTTTTTCTAAACCCATTTTAAAAATGGAAGTAATTTGGTTTAATACTAAGCCTGAATCCATCTACGATTTTTTTCTAAAATTCGTATCAGAACCTGCCCATATCAAGTTAAAATCAACTGCTAATGAAGGGAATTTACCCAAATAGAGCATGGGTTTTCACCGAAATGAATAGCTTTACCATTAGATGACAAAGCTTACCCTACTATTTCGAAAGGTGTTGATTGCGCCTTTTGTATTATTAATCAATCTCTATAGATGGACCATCTCACCATGGATTGGACCAAAGTGTAGGTATACGCCCACATGCTCGCAGTATGCACTTGATGCATTTAGAAAATACGGAGTCATTAAAGGGTTTTGGAGATCCCTTAAACGTGTTTCACGATGCCATCCTTGGGGAGGCAGTGGCTATGATCCTGCCTGAAAACGCTCAGCAATTTTTTTCCAACTCACTACTGCCCAGAAAGCATTGAGGTATTCTGCTCTGCGATTTTGATACTTCAAATAGTATGCGTGTTCCCAAACATCAGCACCCAACAGCGGCGTTCCTTTTACTTCGGCAACGTCCATCAATGGATTGTCTTGATTAGGGGTAGATGAAATTTCTAATTTGCCATCTTTCAACAACAACCAGGCCCATCCACTTCCAAAACGCGTCATTCCAGCATTGTTGAATTTCTCCTTGAAAGCATCAAAAGAACCAAAAGAGGCATCAATAGCTGCTGCAAGTGCTCCTTCGGGAGTGCCACCAGCTTGAGGCGCAAGACTTTCCCAGAAAAAACTATGGTTCCAATGTCCACCACCGTTGTTGCGAACAGCAGGTGAAATAGATCCTGCAACAGCAACCAATTCTTCAAGCGATTTGCCTTCATTTGGTGTTCCAGCAACAGCTTTATTTAGATTGTCTACATAAGCTTGGTGATGTTTACCATGGTGAATCTGCATGGTTAATGTATCGATATGTGGCTCAAGTGCCTCGTGTGCGTATGGTAATGCGGGTAATGTAAATGACATGGTTATAAATTTTGAATAAAGTTAATTATTTAAGGCAAGTAGGCAATAGGCTAGAGGGAATAGTTTTTAAAGTTATATGAATAATCTTTTTTCACTATTGCCTATTGCCTACTTGCCTCGTTTGCTTTTGAAAAATGCCTTCATCAACGAAGACGCTTCTTCTGCTAGTAGGCCGGTTAAAATCTGGGTTTTGGGATGGAATGGATTACGTTCTTGGGTATATACTTGATGACCGTTTTTGACATCTTCAGCACCCCATACGATTTTTCCAATCTTGCTCCAATGCAATGCACCAGCGCACATCAAACAGGGCTCTACCGTTACATATAAAGTTGCATCAGGAAGGTATTTTGAACCCAATGCATTGAAGGCGGAAGTCAGTGCAATAATTTCAGCATGGGCTGTTGGATCGTTCAATTTTTCAACCATATTATACCCACGAGAAATGATGCGGTTATTGATTACCACCACAGCACCTACAGGCACTTCGCCTTCCTCGAATGCCTTTTCGGCCTCGCGCAATGCCATCTTCATAAAATATTCTTCACCCATTTCCATCGTCTACAGGGTTTGTTTTACGATTAACTCCTCAGAAAGTTTAGCCAGTATCTTTTTTACGGATACACTAATGACCGAATAGTCGGCAATCTGATGATCAGCATAAACAAAAAATAAATCTAATGTAAAAGAAGATGCTTCCAATTCTGCTCTTAGTTCACTATTTTGAAGCCGATACGCCTCTCTGATCCTACGTTTCAGCTGATTTCTATCCACGGCCCGTTTAAAATTTCGAGCGCCTACGGTGACTCCCATATGCAAGACTTCGCTCTTTCCTTCTACCCCTTTTTTATCTTCAAACAAATAATAAATAGATAACGGAAACTGCTTCATGCGATGCCCCGCATTAAAAAGCGCACGAATTTTCGTGTAGCTTTTAAGACGTTCGTGTTTTGAAAGTGTGTGTTTGGGCATGGCTTATTAAGACGTGGGATGAGAGACGTGAGATGAGAGGGGTTGGAAGATGTGGGTTAGGGGTTGGGGTTGTGGGTTAGGAGTTAGATGTTAGACGTTAGATGTTAGACATTAGACGTTAGACATTAGATGTTAGATAGTAAGTTACTTTAATTATGCTTTCAACCCCCAACTTCTAACCTCGAACTCCCAACCCCTAACCCCAACCCCTAACCCACATCTTCCAACCCCTCTCATCTCACGTCTCTAATCTCACGTCTCTAATCTCACGTCTGTTTCCACAAAAATAGCCCCAGAAATTCATCTGGAGCTATAGTTATGTAAAAACAATACTAGACTGTTTATTTCAATCTGCTGTTGTCAGAAACAGTAAGTCTTTTACGACCTTTCTTCCTTCTGCTTGCCAATACCCTGCGGCCATTAGCTGATTCCATTCTTTTTCGGAAACCATGTACAGATTTTCTGCGTCTGCGATGGGGTTGATATGTACGTTTCATAATGCTTTCTTTTCCTTTATTATTAAATACGACCGGGAGAAGCGGTCTTTTTTTCAATCTTTACCACGGGTCACCACACCCTATGGCTCTGTGAAAGGACGGCGAAGATAGGGTTTATTTTTGAATATAGAAATTAGGTCGCAGAACTTAACGCATCTATTAATAATGAGTGTAATGGGGCGATAGCAGAGAAAGGGTAACATGGATTCGAGCCCTAACCCGGTAAAATTGCCTGTTGAGCCAAGACATTTTCTCCCCAAAATAGAGAAGCCTTATGTTGAAATGACGAGAGATCGCCAGTTGTAAAAAAATCAATGGATGTTTGAGCTTCAGTCCGACTAATTTGCTGTTCCATGGCTGGGTGCCTCTTTAGGTAAGCGGCTAAGCTAGAAGCGACAATATCTCCTTGGGAGATCACTTGAATACCACGAGGCAATTGAGCCTCAATCTTTTGCATGAGCAACGGATAATGCGTGCAAGCCAAAAGAATAGTGTCTATATAGGGAGACTGTTCCAATAAAAGATCTAAACATTCCTTGACAATACCATCAGCTTCTTCAGCATGATGTAGTCCATTTTCAACCAATGGGACCCACTTAGGACAAGCCTGTTGAAACACCTTGACATCAGGAAAAAATTTAGCAATTTCAATGGCATAGGATCCTGAATCTACTGTGCCCTGCGTACCTAAAATGCCGATATGATCCGTTTCTGTGTAATCACCTATCACTTCGGTCGTTGGACGAATAACGCCCAACACCCTTTTATTTGGAGCAAGGCCTGGAAGGTCTTTTTGCTGAATCGTACGTAGTGCTTTAGCCGATGATGTGTTACAGGCTAAAACTACTAATGGGCAACCTTGTTGGAATAGCCATTCAACGGCTTCTAAGGTATATTGATACACCGTCTCAAAACTTCTTGGGCCGTATGGAGCTCTTGCATTATCGCCTAAGTAAATGAACTCATATTGAGGCAATGCATGTGCAATTTCCCTAAGTATGGTGAGTCCACCGAGGCCAGAATCGAATACTCCTATTGGATGTTTACTAGACATGGTAAAAAAAAGCCGAAACGTTTGTTTCGGCTTTAGAATTTATTTAGCAGGAGTTTTCGGGACAACTGCAGATGCGGCCAATTTCTTCTTTACTAATGGAAGGATATCATCTCCTTCAGGGGAAACAACCAATGCTTCTTTGCGGAAAACATACGTATATCCGTTCGCTTTAGCTACTTCTGAAATAAGTTGATTTGCTTTCTGTGCAACAGGAGCCATCAACTCTTCTTGTTTTTGCTGCATTTGTTGCTGATAGCTTTGTTCGAAACCTTGTAGTTCAACCAAAAGCTTTTTCATTTTTTCTTTATTAGCAATCTTTACAGCATTGCCCATTTTCACTGAATCGGCCTTAAAGATGCTATCCTGGCGATTAAGTTCTTTCAATGTTTCGCCATAATTGATTTGAAGAGCACTATCAAATTGTGCGATATCCGCCATAGATTTTTTATACTCAGGCATCAATTGAACAACTTCATCGATGCTGATATAGCCAGACTTACTTTGAGCAGAGAGGAAAGGGTTGAAGGCAAGGAGGGCGATCATCACCAGACCAATAGATAAAAAATTTTTCATTGCTTCTTAATTGTTTGTTTTTATGAAAATCGAAAATAGTACTTTTTTACTTGCTACTTAACTCTTTTAAAACATCATCGCTTTTGTCGAGTTTAGGGTCGGCAAAGATAATGGTAATTCCTTCACTTTTGTCTAAAATCAAGTCGAATTGCCTTGCTACAGCCAGTTTTTGAACGGCATTATACACTTTATCTTGAATTGGCTTTACCAATTCTTGACGCCTCTTGAATAAATCACCCTCGAAGCCAAAACGCTTTTTTTGAAGGTCTCTCAATTCTTTCTCCTTATTGAAAATATCATCTTCTCTTTTTTTCAATAGCTCCTCGCTTAACATCAACTTCTCTCCTTCGAAATTTCGATATAATATATCTAGGGCTGCTTGCTTTTCATCTATTTCAAGTTGCCACTGAGCACTAAACGCATTCAATTTATCTTGAGCTGTTTTGTATTCTGGCAATTTGCTTAAAATATAACGCGTATCAATTACAGCATAACGTTGTGCCTGCAATTGAAATGAAGTTGCGGCCAACAAGATTAAAAAAAAGATCTTTTTCATAATGAGTCTTTTAATGGTTTCTGTTTGCTTCTAAGGTATGTAATTCACAGTAATTTGAAAATAACTTCTATTCAGGTTCATACCCAAGCATGAATGTGAACCTACTCGCATCTTTCAATTTACCTGTATTCGTTATGCGATCCAAACCAACTCCATAATCAAACCCAAGCAAACCAAACATTGGTAAGAAGAATCGCACACCGACTCCCATGGATCTCCTTAAGCGGAATGGATTATATTCTTTAACTGAGTACCATCCATTAGCAGCTTCATAGAATGCAAGTCCATAAATTGTACTACTTGGATTCGTTACAAATGGATAACGCATTTCAAGAGAGTACTTATTGAACATCGTAAAGAACTTAGAAGCATTTTGCTTGTCGGGGTTTATGGTAGGATCAGAAGATTCATATACTGGATATCCGCGATGCGCTACGATATCATAGCCCAATACCCCAAAATTATTGGTAAGACCTGCGTCACCTACTTGGAATCGTTCAAATGGAGAGACAGGTAATTTAGAATTATAGCGACCAATGAAGCCATACTTAGCAGCTACACGCAAAACGAACTGTCGATTTTTATCTTCCCCCCTAGGTTTACCGATTGGCACAAACCACTCAGCATTGAATCTCCACTTATGGTATTCAACCAATTTAAATATATCTTTTTGATCTATTCCCTTGATGTAAGACCATGGAGGAGTGAAGGTTCCACTTAACATGAAATTAGAACCATTCCTTGGGAAGATTGGTTGATCCACAGATGATCGTTGAAGTGCTAATTTTATATTGAAGTTATTCGACGTACCCGTAGCGAACGTTGGAAAAATAGCGTAGTTACGAGACTTATACTGCACATAACTCAATGATGTTACCAATGAGAAAAAGTCATCTGGCCATTTTAATTGTTTACCCAATGCAACGGTAACTCCTTGGGTAATCAGGTAAGAGGTATCAGCTGCACGAGAAGGTAATTGATAATTGCCTCCATAAGCACCACCAAATGAGTTAAATGAGTTACTGAATTTGGTATTGAATAAATTGACAGAAAAAGAGTTTCTCTTTTTACCGCCTAACCAAGGCTCTGTAAAAGATATGTTGTAGGATCTAAAGTAACGCCCATTCGACTGAAAACGCACACTCAGTTTTTGTCCATCTCCGGTTGGCAATGGATCCCACGAAGTTTTTCTGAAAATATTCTTGATGGAGAAGTTATTAAATGTAATACCCAATGTTCCGGTAAGTCCTATGCTTCCTCCCCAACCAGCACTAAGCTCGAGTTGGTCTGAAGATTTTTCTTGAACTGTATAGTTAATGTCTACTGTTCCGTCATCCTGATTTGGTACTGGCTGCATGCCTAGTTTTTCCTGATCAAAATAACCAAGGTTAACAATCTCACGTTGAGAACGAATCAAATCAGCACGGCTGAATTTTTCACCTGGCACAGTACGCAGTTCTCTTCTTATCACATATTCCTTAGTCTTCTCATTACCAGAGATATTTACATTTTTGATGGTGGCTTGAGGACCTTCTTGCACACGAATCTCATGATCAATCGTATCGTTGTATACAGAAGCCTCTACTGGATTAATAGAAAAGAACAAGTATCCGTCATCTTGATATAGAGAACTGATGTCCCCTCCTTCTGGAGAAGGTGTTTTACCTAACTTTTTATTAAGCGTCTCTAGGTTGTAGGTCTCCCCTTTTTTAATACCTAATAATACACTCAGAATACTATCGGAATACTTAGTATTACCTTTCCAGGTCATGTTTCCGAAATAATACTTTTGTCCTTCATCGATGCGCATCGAAACATTTAATCTTCCCTTAGGATCATAATATTGTGTGTCGGCAACAATCATTGCATCTCTGTACCCTAATGAGTTGTAATATTCAAGTAGTTTTTCTTTGTCTTCTAAGTACTTTTTCTCATTGAATTTTGCAGAAGAGAATAACTTAAACCTAAACCAAGGATCGATATAATCTTTGATGCGGGTTGGATGTAAAAAATCCTTCTCTTTCAAGAATTCCTTAAATGTTAACTGTGGAATTGAACCATAAGGACTATACGCGCTATCAGGATGTAAGGTCAACTTTGAAAGTTCTTTCGTTCCTTTCATTTTCTTCTTAAGCACAAACGCGTGAGCGGCTTTATTGCCAAAGAAATAGATATCAGAAATCCTAACCTTATTCCCTTTGGTGATATTAAAATTTAAAATGACCTTTTCCGGAGAAGCAGGATCCGGCACTTGATCGATATCTACTTTAGCCCCTTTGTAACCTTTATCAATAAAATATTTAATGATGTTTTCTTTTGCAGATAACTGCATGTTATCTGTCACCACCCGTGTTTTGAATAAACCAACTTTATCCTTCAGCTCATCAGATTCAGTTTTGCGAACGCCTAAAAATTTAAAGTTGGATAGCATGGGGCGTTCTACCGCTTCAATTTCAAGGGTTATATTTCGATCTTCAAGTTTCGTGATCCAAATATTGATGTTCGTAAACATATTTTGGGTCCAAAGCTTAGAAATGGCTTTTGCAAATTGATCGCCTCCAGGTATAGTAACTTCATCGCCAATAACTAGTCCAGAAACAGATATTACAATGGCTGCATCAAACGCTTTGTTTCCTGTTACTTTGATCTCTGAAATGATATATTTCTTGGGGTATTTTGAACTGTAAATGCCTAATAGCGCCGGATCTGCAGATGAAATTGGCAGGGTATCCGTTTGGGCAGATACGCCGGTCGCCATTGTCAAAAATATTACTAAAAATACCAGCGTACAGATCCTCTTCATCAAGTTCATGGTTTGGGACGGCAAAATAACGGCTTTTTGTCTAATTGTTTGTTAAATAGGGTGATAGTTTAGGGTTCTGGCTTGAGAAATAGACAATAAAAAAAAATGAAGTCCCTTTTTAAGGAAAAACCTAAAACCTTAGGCTTTTAGTTGACTACTCGTCTTCCCAAAACGCCTTTCTCGACGCTGATAATCCAATATGGATTCATACAGATTTTCCTTTCGAAAATCTGGCCAGCGGGTATCTGTAAAATAGAGTTCGGCGTAAGCGAGTTGATAAAGCAGGAAATTGCTAATTCGATATTCCCCACTTGTGCGAATCATAAGCTCTGGATCAGGGAAAGCACTTGTAGACAGATAGTTTTGGAGCGTATTGTGATCAATCGATTCAGGATCAATTTTACCTTCTTTTACGTCACTGGCTATTTTTTTCACTGCACTTACCAACTCCCAACGAGAGCTGTAGCTTAGTGCCATAATGAGGTTGAGGCCAGTATTGGCTGCCGTCATATCTAACGCTTCCTGCATAGCAGTCATAGCATAAGGAGGCAACATAGAAAGTGCGCCAATCATATGCAGGCGAATATTGTTTTTATTCAGAATAGGCACTTCTTTTCGAATTGTTTCAACCAACAATTCCATTAAACCAGTAACTTCTAGTTGTGGCCGATCCCAATTCTCAGTTGAGAATGCATAGAGTGTCAAGTATTTAACTCCTATTTCAGAACAACCTTCTACGATATCCCTTACACTGGCAACGCCATGAAAATGGCCATAAAGTCTATCTTGACCTTGTTCTTCGGCCCACCGGCCATTACCATCCATGATGATGGCGATATGTTTTGGAATACGTTGTGGATCAATCTGCTCTCGTAAAGACATGAGGTGAAAGTAGTTTTTTTTTGGCAAAAGACGAGTTATGGGTTGTGAGTTGTGAGTTGAACAGCCAATTAATCCTTGATTCCAAAACCTACAACCCATAACTCATACCCCTCGTCATCTCGGAGTTGCACACTTATAAGAAGAAAAAGAAATCGAAATGGCTAGTTCCGCAAAAAGATATTGGTCTTTTTGCTCACTAAAGCCCCGTTGCTTTCCGCCAATACCAATTCTAGGGCCTGTTTCGTAAGACCTGTCTTGCAGCAGATAGGCAACAGATTCCTTGCCTGGCGCAGGTGTTGGAAATACGATATCACCTGCGTAAGTAGAACTTACATCATCCAAATAATCAGTGTTGGTGAACCGGTAAGAAACTTCAAATGCTACATTTATGTTTTTACTTAGATTGTATTTAACGCCCATCCCCAAGGGAAAACAAAAAGCCTGATTGCTGTATGGCTTTCGGTCTGGATATGCCGCAGTGCCTTGACCCTCTGTGCCTAATGTGCGGAGGAAATATTTTTGTCCGTTTAAGAATGCATACGGATCATAGTTAAATGTACCTACACCCAGGGTTATATACGGAGTAAATGGGTAAAGAGGATCCCCTGGGATGAATCGAAAAAAATTAAAATCACCTTGCAGTGACATCTCCCAAATGTCGGTATTGAAGCTTAGGTTTCTACGCTGTTGAAACTCTATTTTACTCAATTGATCCGTATAACCAAGGCTGGCATAATGTCCGCTCACCCTCAATGCCACATACCCTCCAAACTGCTTACGAAAAAACAGGCCAACGCTAGGTCTAGGCCTATTGAAAGCAGATTGATTATTTAAATCGCCAAAATAATGTGCTCCACCGATACTAAGTCCAATTTCCCCTTCTTGTACAATCGCATCACGCTGTGCATAGGAATAGCCCACACAGCAGATGAGCACCATCAATAAACTGGCTTTTTTAGTCATGAGAATGTAAATGTATTTTTAAATGCCTTAGCAGGATGTTAAAAGGAATTAAAAGTTGGCTGCAGCGGCACCATAACGAACCTATTATCGATTTCGTGTATCAAATCCCCAGGTTAATTTTTCCCTAAGCGTACGTAAAAAATTATTTTCATTCAGCCTGATCAAATTAAATGAAAAATCTTCTTTCTTAATAGCAAGTTGAACATTTTTATCAACCACTTCTTTTCGGGAATCTAGGGTACAAATAAAATCATCAACCCTACCTTCTACTTCAAATGAAAGAACGTTATTGCTGGGGACCACAATGGGCCTGATATTTAGATTATGTGGGGCTATGGGTGTCAGGACAAAACTTTCGCTATCTGGGAAAACTACCGGACCATTGCAACTTAGAGAATACCCTGTTGATCCAGTTGGGGTAGATACTATTATTCCATCTGACCAAAATGTATTGAGAAACTCACCATTGAGGTAAGTATGTATCTTAATCATGGGAGAGAATTCTCTCTTGTGAATCGTAAATTCATTGAGGGCAAAAGGTTCGGAACCAAAGAGAGGAATGCTAGAGTTCAAATGCAGCAACCCTCTTTTGTCTAGTACATAAGTCCGATTTTCTAAGGCATCTACAGCTGCTTCTAAATTTTCTTTACCAAGGCTGGCTAAGAAACCGAGTCTGCCAAAATTTATACCCAGTACTGGAATTTGTTTGTCGCCAACTAAGCATACCGTATCAAGTAACGTTCCATCACCCCCTAAACTAATCATGGCGTCAAAAGAATCATCTAATTCAGCTGCGTTGGTAAATGTTTCGTATTGAGATAGCTGAGCTACTGCTTCTTGAAACTGAGCATGAAGTTCTTTGAAAAACACAGGCGTGATATGTGCTTTACCTAGGGCATCATTCAGATTCAACAAATCGCTAGGTTGAACCGTTTGCCCACCACGACTATAGATGGCTACTTTCATGATTGAAGAGTTTACCGAACTGGCCGGGATGAAAAACAAAGATAGGGAAGAGGAAAGAGAAAATACAGAAAAGGGGCAAAGGCACAAAGTGAGGCAATAGGGAATAGGCAATAGTAAATACAGAAAAGGGACAGAGGCACAAAGTGAGGCAATAGGGAATAGGCAATAGGCAGGAGTGAAACAGCGTTCAGCGTCCAGCGTCAAGCGTTTAGCGCCCAGCGTCCAACCCCTAACCTCGAACTCCCAGCCCAAGCGCTAAGCGTCAAGCGTTAAGCGTCAAGCGTTAAGCGTCCAGCGCCAAGCGTTCAGCGATATCTAATTAATTCCTCAAATCCGCTTTATGCACAAACATGCCACTTTCTCCTAGTTGATTAAAGCTGTATTCAAAACGAATGACGATATCATAAATGCTAATGATATCTAGTCCAATACCACCAGAATACATCATTTTATTATTCAGGGAATTGTTGATTGTGTTTTGCTTATTGTATATAATTCCTGCATCTGAAAATGCCTTTAGGTAAAATCGAAATGGTATTTCAGCATACGCTTTAGAACGAAAGCCTGTTTTTAGTTTATACTTCAACACTTCTTTAGAAAAAGTATTTCTCAAATAACCACCTGCTACGCCATCCACTACATAATATTCATACCCCCTCATATAGGAGTCGCTATACCCTAACATGCTTTGATTTACAAATGGTTGATCAAAAGGAAGGCGAAGATGCACTTCTGCCACTGAGCTGAAATAGAATTTTTGAGGTAACTCTATATAACGTCCGGCTTTCACATAGAGCTGCCAAAGGTTCATTTCTTTATTTAATCCTCGCTTTACAAAATCAATCTCTAACCTCTTTCCTCGGGTGGGATAGGGGATATAATTCAAGTTATAATTGTGATACGTGTACTTCAATTCAGGATATAATACTTTTGATTTTTTAGTAGCAAAATAGCGGGGATTAAGGGTAAGAATAGTATCAGCAACGCATTCTGATTGTATACCCAATTTAACGTAATGCCTTTCTATCGAACCCCTTCGATAAGAGTAGACAAGCCCTGCATAAAAAACTTTTCTCGAAAACGTATTTTCATTTTTAAAAAATTGTTGCTTATTGAACTTAGTATCATAATTCACTTCTTTCGTTTGGAAGTAGTTAAAATCAAACCCAACTCCATGCCTCAGCTTACGGTCAGTAAATGGATTGTAATAGTTTAAAGCAATACGCTGAGCATAACCATTTAGCAACCAAACATTAAGTTTGTCATTCCGACCAGAAATATTTTTACCGAGAAATTTAATGCCGTAGTTTACCCTATCCATACTCATATCATGTTCCTTAATCCAAACATTCCAATTCCGATCAACGGGTTTTAAATAAGGAAGCCCAAAATAGTACCATCGCTCCTTCACCTCAACATTGATATCGAGTGAATCATTAGCCCAATTGGTAAAGGTTACAGTAACATCAACGAAAAGTGAAGTGTTTATAAGATTTTGTCTACTTGTTTTTAATGCAGACAACACATAGGTCATTGTGTACCCCGTATCTTTTTGAAGTGTAAGTTCTCTCAAAACGATATAGTCCTTAGTGCGCTTGTTCCCATCAATTTTTATATCACGAATAGTAACATGTGCATCGCTTAAAATTGAGGCCTGCTGGGTAAGTCCTTGTTGACTTTCCTGAGCAACCAAGTGAATAGCCTGCATGGTAATCAGCGTCAAGAATGCATATTTCCACAGGATATTCATTCGTGCAAGTTAATGGTTTGGCAGAGAAGGTCTTCTGGCTTTAACAAAGAAATAAGCCCGAATCAAATATTGAGGTAATTGAGCAAGTGGTCAAGATTACTTTGAAGTGCATTGCTATATGACTCTTCCCCGTAATAGTAAATTACGCGGTATTCATGACGCTGAAACGTAGCAACGATGTCCGATATCTCTTCCTTATTGATTCGAAGAATAAGCTGCATGGTCTCGGTGAGCTGATCTTGGATGGTATTCATTTGAAGGATAATTCCATCATTAGATTCAACCAACCGATTAATTTCACCTAAGGCAAAATCTTGTTTACTTAGTTCAAGCACAAGCATCGAACCAGTGCCTTCTATCCCTATCAATGAAGTAGTCTTATCCAATAATGTTTCCATACCGATAACCCCCTCCCACTCATTTTTTTCATTCAATACAGGGACATAATCAACGTGAAAACGTGCCCTTGCTTTTAGGGCTAATAAAAAATGATCCCCAGCTCTAACATACGGTTTGATGAAATAACGCACCAGTGAAATGACTTCAGCGTTGGCATCAGCATCTAGCAAATCTGCTTCGCTAATCATTCCCATGTATTCTAGGCCATTTAAGACTGGGATGAAGTTAATATGGGATTTACCCATGCTCTCCAGCACAAAAGAAACACGATCATGAATATCGACCGTATTCGCATTAACATTTAGTAATTGACTGCAGTATGTCATGGATCAAAATATAAGACCAATATTACTACGAATTAGCTGCAGGATGTGTTAGTTTTCGAAGAAATTGTTCAAGAATTATGTTAAATTCTGAAGGGACCTCCATCATCGGTGCATGCCCACAATGGTCGATAAAATGAAGCTCACTTTGCGGAATAAGACGATTGAACTCACGGCCAACGAAAGGCGGTGTGATACAATCATTATTTCCCCAAATTAGCAGCGTGGGCAGGTGAATATTCTTCAATTCGTCGCTCAAATTATTCTTGATTGCGCTTCGAGCCAATGAAATCACCTTGATCACCTTCATTCGCTCATTCACAATTTGATATACTTCATCAACCAATTCCTTGGTAGCGGTATTCGGATCATAAAAGGTCATTTCAGTCTTCTTTCGAATATAGTCATAGTCGCCACGCTTCGGATAGGTGTCACCCATTCCATTCTCAAATAGACCTGAACTACCAGTTAAGATTAACGACTTGATTCGATCTGTATTCTTGATCACATGGACCAACGCAACATGGCCACCTAAGGAGTTACCCATCAAGTGAATGTGTTGATACCCTCTATGAATAATAAACTTATGGAAAAATTTCTCTAAGCCCCCAACCGTAGTATGAAGAAGGTCTAATTCAAAAAGGGGTAAAAGTGGCACAATAACCTTGTGCGTTTTACTAAAATGGGCAATAACACCTGAGAAATTACTCATTGCCCCAAATAGTCCATGAAGCATGATGATAGGATCACCTTCTCCCTCTTCTATAAACTTAAATTTCCCGTCTTGTTTAACCGTATAGGACATGCAGATGATTTGAATTGCAACAAAGAAAAGTAAAATGAGTGATATAATGCATTACCAAACGGATTTGGAAGGATTATTCAGGCAATAAAGTGGCTTTTTGTTCAATAAATTGCTTTGAATTATTAAACATATTTTTTATTTCTGGCAGCCAAACTGTCAATTTCTTTAACAGCCAATCTCCATACTTATGCAGGTAAGAACCTGACTTAGCCTGTTGTATCGTATTATCACCTAAAAGACCATAATTCTGCAAATAAACAATCAAAATGGCCAATAAACTGCCATAAACAAGCCCAAAAACCACAATTCCCAGTATTCGATTAATCATCCCGAGTAACATCAATTCAGCCGTTTTTTCGATCAACTTACCTATGATTCTGACTAAAATAATCGCTCCAATCATGACCACTATAAAAGCAAGAATTGAGTACCATTTACTTTCAGACCCCGCCGAGGCTTTAAAATATACTGCTACTTTACTGGAAAAATAAAACGCACAGGTTAATGCAACAGCATAAGACAACAATACAAAAAGTGACATAATGAGGCCTTTCGACCAGCCTTTGTATAAGGCTAGGACAACTAACAATAACGTTATGATATCAATAACCATAATTATACGAATTATACTGTGGTTGAAATCCTATAGTGATTCTAAGGATTTAGATTACTTGGTCAGCAACTCCTTTACAGCAGTCGAAATGGCCCTCCCTTCTGCTTTACCTGCCAATTGCTTTGACGCAATTCCCATGATTTTTCCCAAAGCACTAATGTCTGTTGCGCCTGCTTCTTCAATAATAGACGCTACAACTTGCTTGATTTCATCGGCACTTAGTTGTTGAGGGAGAAATTTTTCAATGACCTCAACCTCTTCTTTTTCCTTCAGCGCCAAATCAGCTCTATTCTGCTGTTCGAAAATTTCAATTGAATCTTTTCGCTGCTTGACCAATTTCTGAAGCATTTTAACTTCAGCTTCTTCTGAAATTTCGGCTGTAGCACCTTCGGCTGTTTTGGCAATCAGTATGGCAGATTTTATAGCACGCAATGCCCTTAATCCTTTTTCATCCCTAGCGAGCATTGCTTTCTTTAACTGTTCGTTTATAGTTGTTTCTAATGACATAATTAAAAAGTTGAGTGGGTGATGACTTATTGTTGTTCTTGTGACTTCTTAAATTTAGCATAAAAATTCTTAGCAAAATCCTTCATCTCTCCCACCAATTCCTTTTGGTGTGTTGCACGTTCAAAGGTATCTGCCATGGTCATCATAGTTTGATAATAAAAATCTGCCATCTCGTCTACCATCATTTCTTTCGTCCATAAATCAATTCGAAGAGCAGCTCTTTCTTTACCGTCCCAGAAAGAAATCATCATTGCCTTAGCTTCTTGTTTTTCTTCACTACTTGACTGAGTAGCGTTCCATAAGATTTGATGTGGAATTTTACCCTCGTCCAGTGTTACATCAATGGCAATCGTTGATTGAATCATAATCTAAATTTATCGTGCGAAGTTATAGTAATTTAAGAATCATTTATTAGCAAGAATCAACCCTGTTCCAATCATATCAGTCCTCATCTGTTCATCTCTGTAAATACGAATCAATTTTTCTCCAATATCCAACGGGTCATTTTCCTGAAAAAACATTCCAGCCATACCTGATAATTCAGCGTGTGTGGAATTATCTAAAACAACGACTGAAACACCTAATTTCATTGACATCAGCACTGGCATACTGAATCGATCCCAACGACATGGATGAACTAATGCATAAGCAGAAGACATCAATTTGATTTCCTGTTCTAGAGATAGTTTTTCAGTGAGTATAACATCATCTCGGTATTTATATGTGGCGAGTTGATGCAGAAATCGATTGGCAGATTTATTAAGTGTGCCAGATAATACCAATCGCATATTACTCCCCAATCTTTTTTTAAAGATTGAAAAGCCTTTTAATAAATTAACTAGGTTGGCAGCTGAGTGAATTGGACCAGCATATAAAAAATAAGCATCCCCCTTGGTATACTCAAATCGTACTGCATCACGGTCATTTTCGTTATTTGGCTTTAGGTCGGGTTCAACATATGGCTTAACTAATTTTATTTTTTCAACAATGGTGGGGAAAAGTGATGTTAATTGATCCCGGCTGTATTCCGAAAAGACAAGTAGCTCTTGTGCGTTTTTTACACCTGCCGTTAACCACTTATTTTCTCTTAATCGAGCTAAAAAACCGACATCTGATGAATGTGTACGATGATAAAGGTCATGGAACAAAAACTGACCTTCTTCTATTTTCATTGTTTTGGCATGATAGCCAATTGCTTCATATACCTCAGGTATCTTACTTGAATAAAACATATAGTCAAAGTTAAGGCGAATAGTTTAGTCGCTAAAGTTTAGCGTTTAAACTTAACTTTACACCTTAACTATGTTATTATGAAACCTGCAACAAAATTCATTCATGCTGGCTCTCATCCTGACCCAAGCACGGGTGCAATCATGACCCCTATTTACCAGACATCTACTTATGTGCAAGAAGCTCCTGGAGTTAATAAAGGTTACGAATATGCTCGATCTCAAAACCCTACTAGGAAAGCCCTAGAAGAAGCATTGGCAGAGATCGAAGAAGGCAAATTTGGCTTGGCTTTTGGTAGTGGCGTTGCGGCTACAGATGCAGTAATGAAGCTGCTTAAGCCCGGAGATGAAGTGATTGCAGCCAATGAT
>CAMCBE010000014.1 GCA_945872805.1 Chitinophaga pinensis
AGGAAGTGATGAAAGTAAAAAAATTGAATCGAATATCCAAGCACTCTTAAAAATGGGTGAGCGCGAAAAATATAGTTCTTATAAACCAATAATCTATGCATCCGCGGCAATGCTTGAACAAAAGCGCAATAATTTAACTCCCGCAATCGAACTCTACATTAAAAGCAACTCCTTCATTCAAAGCGATACCTATCTCAAGAATAAGAACAACATAGAAATTGCAGAAATCGCTTTTGCTCAAAAAAAATATAGCCTTGCAAAAGTATATTATGACAGCATAATGATTGAAAATATAAATAGCTCAGATGATATACATGTAAAGAAATCAATTGTTGCTGACTTAGTAAAATTCCTGAAGATTGCGGCTAGAGAAGATAGTTTACAAAAGATTGCAGCGATGCCTGAAACAGAACGAAATATTTACCTGTTTGAAAAGCTCAAAAAAATCAAAAAAGAAGCTGGAGTCAATGATGAAAATAGTAGAACTGGCGCTCCTTCGATGCAAAAAAATTCCATCCTAAATCCTACTTCAGGAAGTTTATTCACGGATGACACAAAAAGAGGCGAATGGTACTTCAACAATCCTTCTTTAAAGTCACAAGGGAGTATTTCATTTAAGTCAAATTGGGGAGAACGATCAAACAGAGACAATTGGAGAAGAAATGCTACACAAGATAATTTGTTCGAAAGAAATCAAGAATCTGATCCTGCAGGAGAAGAGCAAGAAATAGAGGACAATTCAACTTCAAGTACCCCAACTACGTTAGAAGAGCTAACTAATAATCTTCCTTTAAACGAAGAAAAAATAGCAGAATCAAATGATCGAAAATATTTAGCCTATAGTTCATTAGGGAGCCTCTACAAAAACAAATTAGGGAATTGTAATGAGTCAATAACTTGGAACGAAAGACTAATTTCAGAAAATCCGAATACTCAAAATTTAGAGCAAACTTTATTCGATTTATCCTATTGTTATAAGCAAAATGGTCAAAGTACAAAAGCCTCGTATTATCAAAATCAACTTTACAATAATTTCCCTTCAAGCACACTAAATAGTCTATTAAAAGACCCAAATCTTGTAGCAAGATTGGAAAAAGATAAAAACTCAAAAGCAACAAAAGAGTATGAGCAAATTTATGACCTATTCTTGTCTGGAAAATTCGAAGAAGCATTAGAAAATAAAAAAAGAGCTGATCTGACATTTGGAGAGAACTTATGGAGCCCTCAGCTACTCTATATAGAAGCTATTTACTATATCAAACAAAAGCAAGACAGCCTTGCCATTGTTACGCTAAATAGAATTCCAGCGCTTTATCCAAAATCACCCCTTGCGAACAAAGCAGGTATAATTGCAGACGTACTCAATCGCAGGGCTGACATTGAAGATGAATTAACAAAAATGAATACTAGTCGCGCGAAAGAGGACACCGTTGAATGGCTTGACGATAGACCATTAAGCCGACAAACAGTAGAAACTATAAAAATAGATAAAGCGCCAATAGCTATTAAAGAACCGGCCCCAAAAGAAATCATCAAAATCGATACCACTGCATTAAAAGTAACAGCTCCAGAGAAAAAACAAGGTGGCTACCAATTTGATATTAATGAAAAACAAATGGTATTACTCCTACTAAAAAATGTTGATATCGTATACATAAATGAAGCCAAAAGAGCATTGGCGAAATATCATAGCCGAAACAGCGATTACCAGTCACTTCAACTAAGTCAAGACAAAATTGAAGAGTTGAATTTCTTGGGGTTATCTGACTTTGCAAATGTCAACGCTGCTATTGAATATATCAATAATGTAAAGGCATTAGGACCAAAAGAAATCTTTCCATGGCTTCCTGCTGATAAATATAGCCTCCTGATGATTTCCCCTGCTAATTATAAACTGATGATGGCGGAGCATAAACTAGACAGCTACCTACAATTCATCCGACAACAATTACCTGGAAAATTTTAAGGTTTCCTTACCCGTAAAGACATTCGTTTTATTTAGCTTTACCCTATGAGAGAGCCGTCTGAAATAAAGCAAGAAATTTCAAAACCTGTTCGAGTTTTCTGGAAAGTATTCTTCTGCTTCTGGGGAGCAGTTGTATTATTGATTCTACTGATTTACGCAGGTCTTTTTGGTAAGCTCCCTTCAATACAGGAATTGCAAAACCCTTCAATGATGTCTTCATCTGAAATATATGCAGATGATGGCACGCTAATGGGGAAGTTTTATCAAAAGGACAGAATCAATGTAAAATACCAAGACATATCTCAAAATGTTATACAAGCTCTGATCGCAACGGAAGACGAACGTTTTTATCAGCACTCTGGAATCGACATTAAAAGCCTAATGAGGGCCATTTTTTTTCTTGGAAGTGAAGGAGGTGCAAGCACCATAACTCAACAAACTGCAAAAGCATTGCTAGGACAAGAGAGCAGAAAGAGTGTGATGCGCATGATTGAAAAACTGAAAGAATGGATTGTTGCCATTAAACTTGAACGAAATTTTACCAAGGAAGAAATTATTACGCTCTATCTCAATATGGTTAACTATGGAGATGAAACGTATGGAATTAGAAACGCTTCTAAAACATACTTTCAAAGAGAACCTAGTCAACTTTCTGTAGAAGAATCAGCCGTACTCGTAGGGTTATTAAAAGGAAGTACTCGCTATAACCCAAGAAGAAATCCTAAAGCGGCCATGGCGCGCCGCAACACGGTATTAGAACAAATGGTTAGAAATAATTTCCTTGACAAAGAAAAAGCAAAGGCACTAAAAATACAGCCCATCGAATTAAAATACCTGAAGCTTGACGAAAATTCAGGGATGGCTCCATACCTAAGGGAAGTGATGAGAGAAGATATAAAAAGATGGTGCAAAGAAAATATAAACCCAAACACAGGAGAGCCTTATAACATGTATAAAGATGGTTTAAAGATTTATACTACCATCAACCCTAGGATGCAGGAATACGCAGAAATTGCTGTCTATAGACATATGCAAAACCTGCAAAAGGTATTCAACTCACAACAAAATATTAAAGATGGCTCAATTTGGAAAAGTAAAGACGGAAAGGTTGTATTAGAAAATAGCATTCGGCAAACCGATCGATGGAAAAACATGAAAGAGGATGGAGTGAGTGAAGATGAGATAAGAAAATCCTTTATGGAGCCTGTCTCCATGAAAATTTTTGCATGGAACGAAAAACGAGAAAAAGACACCCTAATGAGCCCGCTTGACTCAATCCGATATCATAAACAAATAATGCAAATCGGATTGCTATCCGTAGATCCAATGACAGGAGAAATCAAGGCATGGGTTGGCGGAAGTAATTTCAAACGATTCAAATTCGACCATGCAAATTTCAAAACCAAACGACAAGTTGGATCTACCTTTAAACCCATTCTATACACGCTTGGAGTTAAAAACGGATTTAAGCCAGAAACCGTTCTACCCAATGGTCCAATAGACATGGGAGGAAAAATGATCACGGGAAACGGTGGTCCAATGGCCCTTTGCTTAGCTTTCTCACAAAATCCGGGTGCAGTATATTTAATAAACACCTTGGGGGTAGACAAAACAATATCGTTTGCCAAAGAATGTGGAATCAGAACGCCAATCCCACCATATCCATCGATTGCATTGGGCTCAGCCGACCTTTCTCTCTTTGAAATGGTACAAGCATATACCATGTTTCCCGGAAGAGGATTTAATGTAAAACCCTATTTTATAAGTCGCATTGAAGACAGAAATGGAAATGTGTTAGCCAACTTTAGAGCAGAAACCAAAGAGGTTATTAGCGAAACAGAAGCCTACATAATGACCACTATGCTACAAGGTGTTGTCAACTTTGGTACTGGACGAGCTTTGCGAGGAGCCTACGGAATTTCGAACGAAGTAGCAGGGAAAACGGGTACAACAAATGATAATGCTGATGGATGGTTTATTGGATTCAGTCCCCAATTACTTTCCGGAGTATGGGTTGGATGCGATGACCCTTTTTTAAAAATGCTCTACACATCTGGAGGTTCTCAAATGGCAATGCCAGCATGGGCCTATTACTATCAACAAGTCTTCAACGATAAAACATTAAATATTGATCCTGCTGCAAGATTCCTCGCACCATCAAGTATGCAAAATGATATTCTATTCGACTATAATCAAATAAATACATCCGACGAAGCAATTCCTACAGAGGGAATACCACTTGATGGTAAAGCAGTTGAAATACCCATCAGTGATGGATCTGAAAAAGTAGTAACAGAATCTCAAAAATTTGAAGATCCAAACGAAGAAATTGATGTGCAAAAAAATAATTCCAATTCGAATAAAGAATTAGACGTTCAATCGAATACTGACAGTACTAAAAAAAGAAGAAGCGGGTTCATCAAAAGAATGTTCAAACGCAAAAATCAATAAAGAGCATTACCATCTATTAATAATACCGAGCTGTTCTCCATGGCGTTTCATTGTTAGAATGTTAATGAAGTTTGGCTAATCAAACAATAGACATATTAAGTATTCATTGATTAACACTAACTAAGGCGCTCCACTTTCACTTTAGTGACGCCTCGTTTGGTTAACCCTATTTTTCGTGCGGCGGCCTCCGATAGGTCTACTAATCGTGCATTACGATGATGTAACCGATCATTCACTTTAACAATCACAGAACGATGATTCGATAAGTTTATTACCCGCAACCGAGTACCCATTGGGAACGTATTATGAGCACAGGTCATTTCTTTCTGACTAAATCGTTCCCCACTCGCAGTTTTTCTACCCTCAAATTTGTCGGCATAAAAACTTGCAAACCCAATGGCAACATTTACACGTTTAGCATGCCTATAATTAACCTTGCCTTGTGAATATGACATTACCTGTATCAACACAAATAATGTTGTTATGGACAGGAATAAGCATATCCGTGAATAATTCAATTTCATTTGACAAGTTCTAAATAGCATACAAAGGTATCAAAGTTGAATCAGAGCAGCATACTTAAACGCTAAAGTACTGATTTTTAGTATTTTACAATAAAATAAACGCTTGTAGCATTACATCATTTTAGTACAATTTTTACCTACCTCCGAACTATGTATAAAGCAACTATAAATACTACCATTTCAGCTGCTAGAAATCTTAAATCTCACGCATTTTAGCCCTAAATAAAGCACAGTATACTTGAATTTCATATGCAATCTCTTTAACTTAGACAACATTACAGACGCTAACACATAGCTATTATGTTGAAATATATATTTACTCTTTTTTCTATTTTACACATGCTTAATTCAACCAGTCAAACCAGCCTAACGCAGGATCTGAAGATCACCTCAGATATTAATACATTAAGGCAAGATATTTCAACAGATGCGAGTCTTGAAATGATTGAACTACGAAAAAGTATTCCAACCATTGAGTATGACCTTAAATATGCGACGTCTGATAATTTCACACATGTTAGGCTATACCCCGAAGGATTGCATTTTACCTTTATGCGAAGAGAAGCAGTTGAAGCACTTGTAACAATAAACCATGAGTTAGCCAAAAAAGGAATCAGCATTAAGGTCTGGGATGCCTATAGGCCCTATGCCGTTACGCAAAAATTTTGGGATCTCATTCACGACGAACGATATGTAGCCAATCCTTCCAAGGGCAGCGGACATAACAGAGGTATTGCAATCGATTTAACATTAATCGATGTCAACACTGGAAAAGAATTAGATATGCCAACTGAGTTTGATGATTTTTCAGAACGCGCACACCATGGATACATGAACTTGTCTCCGGAAAAAATAAAAAACAGAGAGTTCCTTCGAGAAATCATGGAAAAAAATGGCTTCATTAAATTTGACACAGAATGGTGGCACTACTATTTGCCTAATGGCGATAAGTACAACGTATTAGATATTCCATTTGAAAAATTGAAATAAGATGCTACTTCAAGACAAAAAAATAGTAATTATTGGTGGGACAAGTGGCATTGGATTATCAGCAGCTATCTATTTCATTCACCAGGGTGCTCAGATTATTTCAGTAGGTAAAAACGAAAATCATGACGCGAGCGCTAATCACAAAAACAATCATATTATTTTTGCAGATGCAACACATGAAACAGTTGCCGAAGATGCTATAAAGTGTTGTATTGAACAATACAATGGCTTCGATGGGCTACTTCATGTTTCAGGAGGAAGTGGCAGAAGCTTTGGCGATGGTCCACTACACGAAATGAGTATTGACGCATGGGAAAAAACATTAACGCTGAATCTAACTAGTGTTATGCTTTCTAATAAAGCAGCCATCAATACTTTTCTTAGGGTAGGAAACGGTGGTGCAATTGTAAACATCTCCTCTGTGCTCGCTAACCACCCTGCACCCCATTTTTTTTCCACTCATGCCTACAGTACTTCAAAAGCATCCATAATAGCACTTAGTCATACTGCCGCTGCCTATTATGCAAGAGACAATATCCGTATTAATGTCATCTCACCAGGACTAGTAGAAAGTCCCATGTCGAAAAGAGCATTGGGGAATGAAAAAATAATGGAATACATTAAAACAAAACAACCAATACAAGGTGGACGAATAGGTCAGCCTGAAGACTTAACAGGCATGGCCGCATTATTTTTATCTGATCAAGGTAACTTTATAACAGGACAAAACATTTCGATAGACGGTGGTTGGTCGGTAAGTGAAGGACAATTTTAAGTCATGAAAGCAGTAACAAAAGCAATTGGCATAGATCTAGGAGGAACACGTGTAAAGGCCGTGTTAGTTGATGATATTGGCAATGTGTTACATGAGGTCATCGTTCCAACCCTTGATCAACAAGGTCAATGGAAAGACAGTGCGAAATCAGCTTTCAATCAACTCAACGCGAATCTTAATGAAAACGAATTTTACGTTGGCCTTTCCGCTCCAGGCATTCCAGATAAGTATAATAAATGCATTCAACTTATGCCTGGAAGACTTGAAGGCATTGAAGGCTTTAATTGGACTGAATTTTTAGGGAGAGAAGTCTTTGTTGTAAATGACGCCGTTGCTGCCCTTTCAGCAGAAGCCCGTTTTGGAGCAGCTAAAAACTGTAACGATGCCATTATCATTACGATAGGAACAGGGGTTGGAGGTGCATTATTGATTAATGGAAAAATATACCAAGGAGCATTTCAAAAAGCAGGACATATTGGTCACATGTCAATCAATCTTGATGGCGAACCAGACATTTGTGGCATGCCTGGTAGCCTTGAAGAAGCTATAGGTAATTATTCTATCAACAAAAGATCCAATGGTCAATTTCATGACACTGCTGAACTGATAGAAGCCATGAAAAACCATGACTCTTTTGCGCATGACATATGGTTCAAATCCATCAAAGCATTAGCCGTAGCCATTGCATCCCTTGGCAATATTTTATCTCCAGAAAAAATCATTCTTGCAGGAGGAATCATAAAGGCGGGAAGTATATTAACTGATCCGTTAGAAAAAATGATCAACGAATATGAGTGGCGCATTGGCGAAAATCGCATGCAAATAGAAATAGCCCACTTTGGAGAACAATCAGGCGCAATCGGGGCTGCTGCATTTTCATTTTTAGAAAATAAAAACAATTCATAATGAGTGAAATAAAAGAATACATTAATAAAGGCAGATTAATTTGTGACCGGATTGAAGCACAAGAAAAGGAAATAGCCAAGGCAGCTGAGTGGTTTGCAAAATCTATACTCGTGGGAAGAATGGTGCATGTATTTGGATCAGGGCACAGTAGAATTATGGTTGAAGAAATGTGGCCTCGTTATGGATCTTTTCCAGGATTCAATCCAATCGTTGAATTGTCCTTGACCTTCCACAACTTAGTGGTAGGTGCTAACGGTCAAAGACAAGCTATGTTTTTGGAAAATGTTAGTGGCCTCGCAGATAGAATATTGAGAAATTTTGTATTAACCGATCAAGATACCGCATTAATAATATCTTCAGGAGGAACCAACATCGTACCAATTGAAATGGCAGAGGGTTTCAAAAAAAATAATATTAAAGTAGTAAGCATCATTTCAACGCTACATACTGAGGCAAGTAAGAGTAAACGAAAAGATGGGATAAAGCTAGGCGATGTATCTGATTTGATATTGGATACCGGAGCCCCACAGGGTGATTCCATGATTCATATTGAAGGCTTGCCCACGCCAGTTTCCCCTGGATCATCGCTAGGTGGCATCCTACTAATAAATAGCATCAAGGCAAAGATTGCCTCCATATTAACCAAAGCAGGACACCCTCCTACTGTGTTGACAGCTGCGAATATAGTAGGAGAAAAAAAGGCGACAGAACTTTTTGAAAAAGCATACGACGAACACGCAATACGATTATCAAAACTATATCAATTCAAACCATAACAAAACTATGCAACCCATTCCAATTCGCACGACAGTAGTAGGAAGCTACCCATTTCCAGGTTGGCTAGAATATGCTACACAAAACTTAAATTCATTTGGTGCTGCAGACATTGAAGAAATGGCTGAAGATGCTGTAATTGCTGCTATTCATGACCAAGTAAAAGCAGGATTAGATGTTATTACAGATGGAGAACAAACACGATTTGATTTTAATCTTTCATTCTACGGATTCATCAAAGGGATTCAAGCGAATCATACCGAGACAAGAAAATTCGGACCCCCTGCACATGACCAACGCGGAAAACATAGCATAACATCAAGTTTAGTTGCGCCAAATGGACTAGGATCAATCAAAGAATACCTAAGACTTAAAAGACTTGCTCCAAGCGGACCAATATTAAAAACAAGCTTGCCAGGGCCTTATACACTAAGCGGCAGATTATTACCCAATGAACAATATAAAGATCGTTGGGAAATTACAGCTGCTTTAATACCCATCATACAAAAAGAACTAATTGATTTAGTTGCTGCAGGATGTACAGAAATTACACTAGATGAGCCGTCAATGAGCTGCTATGCATATAAAGAAGACACAAAACGTTTTGTATCTATTTTCAATGAGACAGTATCTGTCATTAAAGATAAATGCCGGCTCTCAACGCACCTATGCTTTGGCAACTTCAAGGGAAGACCTGTTGGATATAGAAGCTTAAAACCTATGCTGCCAGATTTCCTCGACATGAACGTGAATGAAATTCATATCGAAATGGCCAATAGAGAATTTGCAGAAATAGAACTGCTAGCAAACTTCGCAGAAAAAATGGACGTTTCAGTTGGCATAATAGATGTCAAAAATTATTACATCGAATCTGTAGAAGACGTAAAAGAAAGAATTAAAAAATGCTTGCAATATGTTCCTGCGGAAAAGCTATCTGTTGCTCCTGATTGCGGGTTAAGCCAAACAGCAAGATGGGCTTCAAAACAAAAGCTGATCAATATGGTCGAAGGTGCAAAACAAATGCGATGAAAATTTGATATGATAAAAGCTATACGAAAAAACCAGTCACTCATTGATGACATTCTGCATGCAAGCCAGGATGAAGAAAATTTTTATATATGGTGGCTAGGGCAAAGCGGTTATTTGTTTCAATACAAGAATATCAGAATTCTTGTTGACCCCTACTTATCTGATTCGCTCACCAAAAAATATGAAAAAACCGAAAAGCCACATGTTAGAATCAGCGAACTAATAATTTCTCCATCTGAACTTCCGCGTATAGATTATATTACTTCTAGTCACAACCATACTGACCATTTAGATGCTGAAACAATTATTCCGATTTTAAAAAATAATACAGGATGCAAACTGATTATACCAGAAGCCAATAGATCATTTGTTTGTGAAAGGCTTCATCTTGAAAACCATATCCCTATTGGATTAGATGCAGGAGAGTCTTACGAAGCACCGACATTTAGCATAAGCGCAATCCCTGCAGCTCATAATACAATAGAAAAAGACGAAAGAGGTAAATGCCGTTTTTTGGGGTACATAATTAAACTCGGAAAATGGTCTATTTACCACAGCGGAGATACATTACTATACGAAGAAATGATTTCCCTAATTAAACAGCATAGGCCCCATTTAGCCTTATTGCCCATAAACGGAAACGACCCATCGAGAAAAGTAGCAGGCAATTTAAATGCAATAGAAGCCGTGATGGTTGGCAAGAAATCTAATATACCAGTAATCATTCCATGCCACTATGATCTGTTTGAATTTAATACAGTAGACGTAAATGAATTCATCCATGTTGCTCAGAACGAAAATCAAGGCTACTGTGTTTTGGATTTAGGCGGAAAGTTTTCCAGCCACGAATTGCATAATCAGGTTATAAAATAAACAACTATATAGCTTCTACGGAAATGACCGAATCTAGATTTATTGGTCCGTATACGTGTGGAAATGTTTGTTCTAATGAAGGAGACCATTCAAATATAAATTGACTTAAAAGTTTATCCGTTTCAATAGTGAGTTGAATCAAATCATTAACGCCCTTGTAATATTTATCTTTTATGTAATCTACTTGGCTAGCCTCACAGCAATGTATAAAGCCTTCTGCATTTAGCGCAGGTGAAGAATAAACGCCTTCTACCTCTGCTTTTTTCCAAGCTTCAGCAGTAGTGATATGATAAATTTTAGCCATGTGTTGAATTTCGGTTATGAATATACGGGTTTTATATCTTGCGACCGCAACATGAGGTCAGCAAATACAAATGCGGTAACCGCTTCAAGTACTGGTGGAACTCTTAACGCAATGCATAAATCATGCCTTCCTCGCACTGAAAATTTTTCCATGGCATCGGTTTCCCAATTGTATGTATGTTGTTCTTTAGGTGTAGAAGAAGTTGGCTTAATGGCAATTCTAAAAATAACCTCATTGCCATTGGTAATCCCGCCTATAACTCCACCTGCATGGTTGGTAGTTGTTTTACCTTCTTTGTTTTCTATGGCATCATTATGATCGACTCCAAACATAGAAGCAGCTTTGAATCCTGTACCGAATTCAATACCACGAACAGCAGGAATTGCAAATACAGCATGGGAAATGAGCGACTCGACCGAATCAAAAAACGGTTCACCTAATCCTAAAGGCAATCCATTAACCTTACACTCTACGATGCCGCCAACCGAATCCTTTTGATCTATCGCTTTTTGCAATCCAACCTCAACAGAGGACTCACCACCTATCGAAACGATTTCAGAAATAACTGTTATTCCCTTCAGTATTTTTTTAGCTACCACACCAGCCGCTACAAGGCAAAGTGTTAGTCGTCCACTAAAATGTCCACCCCCTCTAAAATCTTCAAACCCTCCAAATTTTCTGTTGGCAACAAAATCAGCATGACCTGGCCTTGGAACAGCACGCTGTTTTTCATAATCCCCAGATCGCGTATTTTTATTTTCAAAAAGCAACATCAATGGCGCACCCGTAGTTTTGCCATTAAATATGCCACTTTTAAATATCGGTAAATCTTCTTCTTGTCTTGGCGTTGTACCTTTTTGTATACCACCTTTTCTTCTTTCTGTATCCACAATAAAATCCTCTACTGCTAATGGCATTCCAGCAGGACAACCATCAATCACCACGCCTAAACCTTCTCCATGGGATTCACCAAAAATAGATACTGAAAAAATTTTTCCGAAATGGTTCATGACTATTATTTAATTCGTTTCTAAAGTAATCTTAGCGCCGAGTGAAATCATGTGATGATAAAAATCAGGATAAGATTTATTGATAGCTTCAGCATCGTTTATTATTACTGGTCCATTTGCGCATAATGCAGCAACCGCAGCAGCCATTGCAATTCGATGATCATGATGAGAATGAACCTCAGCTGTATTCATACCGCTGCCACCATGAACATACATTATATCCTCGTCCAAGTCAATTTTTACTCCCATTTTACCAAAGACATCCTGAAGTGTCAGGGCCCTATCGCTTTCTTTATGTGTTAATCGTTTAGCGCCCTTTATTTTGGTCACTCCTTTGCAATAGGCAGCCAACGATACTAATGGTGGAAATAAATCAGGACATTCTGTTGCATCAAATTCAAATGCAACAAGTTCACCCGGAGAAACCACATATCGTCCATCGTTATAACTCAAGTGTGCACCACAGGATTTTATTGCCTTAAGTATTTGCTTATCTGCTTGCACAGAATCAGGATTCATTCCTTCAATAGCAACCTCAGCAGAAATTGCCCCTGCCACAAATAGAAATGATGCACCACTCCAATCACCCTCTACGGTATACTGAATAGTATCTGTCGAAGAAATTGTTGATGCAGGACCAAATGAAAATGTCTCATAGGAATCGACTATAGGAATCTTCATCCCAAATGCCTTAATCACTTGTAATGTCATATCAATATATGGTCTACTCTTTAAATCGTTAACTTTTATAGTAACGTCAGATGCATTTGAGGCTGAAAAAGCAAATAGAAGTCCGGTGAGAAACTGAGAACTCAAACTACCATCCACTTCAATAGTTGACGGCACAAGAGGTCCTTTTATCTTTATCGGAAGCTTTCCATCATTCGACATAATATCAATGCCTAGCTTTGGAAATATCTCATCAAAGAAATGCATTGGGCGATTCAACAAAGAGCCCGATCCTGTCAACGTAAGTTGCTGACTACTCATTGATGCGATTGGTGTAAACATCCGTATACCCAAACCACTTTCACCACAAAACACAGTATCATTAACAGGCATAACACCAGCACTTGATATTTCAAGATGGCCAGTGTGTTCAACAATTACCGCTCCAAGCTTTTGAATCACATCCATCGCGGCAAGATCATCATTTGAATTACCAGGAGTATAAATCAATGTTTTTCCAACGTGAAGCAATGCAGCAGCACAAGCGCGCTGCATATCACTTTTAGATCTTGGTGCGCGAATATTCCCATGCAATACAGATGGATGAACTATTGCCTTCATTGTACTTATTACTTAATCATGTTATTAAACTCAACTAAATGCTCATGCAGTGCATCAACAGAAATCTTATGTATAATACCAACACCTATTTTTTTCAGTACGATATAACTCATGTCCTTATTTACACGCTTCTTGTCCATCTTCAAGACATTAAACACTTTTTTCACATCAAATTTTCCTCTAGTAGGTAACCCGTACTCTATCAATACCTTTTCAATTCTATCCGAGCCTTTTAGTCCCACTGTTTTTTCTGAAAGCCATGAAGCGAAAATCATGCCTAATGAAATCGCTTGGCCATGTGTCAATTCATATTGAGTCTCCAAGGCATGTCCTAGTGTATGACCAAAATTGAGCAACTTTCTATTGCCCGTTTCAAATTCATCTGCTTTAACAACACCCACTTTCAATTTTACATTGCGCAGAATTATATCCCTTAGTAACGATTTATCACGCTTTACTTTTCCGATATTACTCTTCTCTAGTAATGAAAATGTTTTACTATCTAGTATACAGGCATGCTTTATTATCTCAGCAAAGCCATTACTCCATTCGGTATCAGGCAATGTTTTCAGAAAATCAAGATCATAAAACAAAAAAGATGGCTGACGAATCACACCCACCATATTTTTATATTCCCCTACATCGATTCCGTTTTTACCTCCAATAGAAGCATCTACCATGGCCAATAAGGAAGTAGGGACAAAACCAAAATCAATACCCCGCATGTATATGGATGCGATATATCCAGTAAGATCTGTAATAACACCCCCACCAATGCCAATCAATATAGTTTGCCTGTCTGCAGAAAATTCAATCAACTGAGCAATCACTGCATCCACTGTAGCCTGAACCTTATATTCCTCTCCAGCCTTCAAGGTGATTACATTCCACTTCTTAAATTTACTTTTATGTGCAACAAAGACATTTTCATCCGTAATAATGATTGCCTTGTCTTTGTTTACAATCTCTTCAAGACGTTTGAACGATGCATCAAAGTAGCAATCCACTATTTTCTGCGAAAATTGAAAACGTGTTTTTTTCATACTCGTCATACTATTACTTCTCTGTTTTTAAAAAGACTTCAATCTCTGTTTGAAACGTCTTAGTCATATGATACTCTTCTTGCCTCTCAATAAACGATGCTACTTGCGCAAGTGAACCCGGACTAACTGAATAAGCAATGATTTCCTCCGACCACTCAAACCCACCCTTTATTAATTGAGTAGTATTTGTCCATTCGGAAGATTCAGAGCGCAATAACCGCATAACCTGCGATAAATTTTGAGCAGGATGCAACTGCAATAAAAGATGAACATGATCTTCAGCTCCATTTACTTCCAATAAATGAATTCCTTTTTCCTCTGCTAGTTTTTTTAAATGGCTAAATAGAACAACCCTTACCGGCCTCGTTAATACACTTTCCCTGTTTCGAGTTGACCAAATGATGTGCACATATAAAAAAACCTGTACCATGGACAGTTTATTAGTAGCGAACCTTAATCGTTCATGATTTTATTCTGCCTATTGATACTTTCCATA
>CAMCBE010000015.1 GCA_945872805.1 Chitinophaga pinensis
CCCTTTAACAGCAATAAAGCATGAATTAGATTGAATTCGTCTAGAATCAATCTGAACGTCCGATATCATTATATTGGTATTACCCAAAACGGATTTAATTCTAACCTTATATAATATATCTTGTAATAGAGGCATTGTTAATTTATAGTTGTTCCAAGGGTTAAGTAAATAGTTTGTCCCTTTTGAATAGGTGAACCTGCTAAAATCGATTGCCCTATAACCTTACCTTTCCCACTTGCAACAACCTGTAGTTGTTGCTTCTCTAGAATTTCAAGCGCATCCTTTAATCCAAACCCTTTTAAATCTGGCATACTTTCAAATTGCGCCCTCCAACTATTACCCACAAACGAATTATTTTTTGACGTCATACTACTCCAATCACCCTTATTGCCAGTATCAATTATCTTGGTTTGAAAATCTTTAGCGATGCTTTCAAAATCTTTTTTAGCTCCATTCCAAACTGACTTAGAAGTATCTTTGAATTGTGGATGGCGATAACTGGCATACAAATCTGGATCAACTGTAAATAATTTATTGGCAATCTCCTTGAAAACCGGACCAGCTATTTGAGCTCCATAATATTTTGCTGCATGCGGCTTATTTTTTATGACTACTATACAGGAGTATTTAGGATTCTCTGCTGGAAAATATCCAGCAAAAGACGATTGATATGTGTGATCTGAATATCCTTTATTACCATTAGCAACCTGCGCTGTACCTGTCTTTCCAGCAAGAGTATAAAAAGGGTTGAGTAAACTTTTCCCTGTTCCATTGGTAACAACACCTTCTAAACAAATTTTCAATTGCTTCAACGTAGTTTCACTAAAAATAGAATCGTCCAATACAACAGGCTTGAATTCCTGAATTACCTTTCCATCTTCGGTAACTGCATTCACTAAATAAGGACGCATCATCCTACCCTGATTTGCAACTGCATTGTATACCATAAGAGTTTGAAGTGGGCTAACAGCTATATTATATCCAAAGCTCATCCAAGGAAGCGTGACGGCACTCCAATCACTTCGCGTGGGATCTGGAATTAACGGGAAAGACTCCCCTTGCAAATCAATACCAGAGCGTCCAGTTAAGTGAAGTCGCTTTAGGTGATCGATATATCGTTGAGGATTCCGTGAATAATAAGTCATAGCTAATTTAGCCATCCCAACATTAGAGCTTAATTCAAATGCCTGTTGAATAGTCACATCCGTTCGATTATGCCGTTCACTATCCCAAACCGTTCTCCCTCCTACTTCCCACTTACCACCTTCAATATTAATATGCTGAGAAAGCGTTGCATACTGATCTTCCAAAACTGCAATCATGGTCATCAACTTGAATGTAGATCCAGGTTCTGATCGCGTAATGGCATAATTCATATTTTCAGAATAACTACCATCACTAACCCTACCGAGGTTAGCAATTGCCTTAATCTTTCCTGTTTTAACCTCCATCACTATACACGTACCATTCTGACATTGATTTTCGACTAACATCTTTAAAAGAGCCTGCTCTGTAACATCTTGGATATTGATGTCTATTGTTGTAATAATATCCTTTCCGTTTTCAGGCTCTATTTCTGAACCAGCTACAGGAACAAAACCACCTCCAGAAATTCGACGAACTAACATCTTCCCTGTTGTACCCTTTAATAAGCTATCGTACGTTTTCTCTAATCCAACATTTTTGCTTACGATATTTCCGGATGAGTCAAGATATTCTCGAGATAACCCAATCGTTCTATTAGCTAATAATCCAAAAGGCGTAAGCCGCTTTTCTTTTTCAATAAAAATGAACCCATTTTTATTTTTATTCTTCTTTATAAAAGATGTACCCCGCAATTGAGTGTATTGACTAAAATCAATATTCTTTTTCAATAAGTGATATCGATCTCTACTATTGAATACAGACACTAACTCTCTCTTATAAGAAGCCGCAGGTCTATCAGCCAAAATACTTGAAAGTTGTATAGATAAACTATCTACATGCTGCTTAAACCGAGCACCATCTTTTTCTTGAATTCCATCTGCGCCAAAATCCAGATAGATATCAAAAAAAGGAATTGAGCTGCTCAGCATCCTACCATCTTCGCTAAATATTGAACCGCGCTCTGCATCCATTTCACGGTATTCAAGATGAAGTGAATCACTTAGCCCTTTCCAATAATTTCCTTCAACACGTTGTATATATAAAGCCTTGGCTAAAATAAATAAGCCAAATAGGAGCATTCCTATGAACACTAAATAACTTCGCCATAATATGTCTTTCCTCGTTTCCAAATTGCTTATTTCGTATTACGGTTTAAATCGGACAAATTAATGGGTGGCTCAAGAATTTCTTTAATCCCATACCCCTCTACTGACTTAACTACTTCTGATTGCTTTGTACTAAACATCCACTCACTTCGTTTCATTTTATATTCGTATTGCAATTCTTTTAGTTCTCGAGATGTTCTATTTATATCTTTTATGGCCTTCTCAGCATGATGTCCGTTATAGATATATATAACAGCCAAAACGGAGAGAAAAAGGAAAAAGGGTATATTCTGAACCAACATCTGCTGGCTGATTAAACTTTTCCTCCCTTCCTTTAGCGGCAATTCGTCTACCTTCTTTGTTTCACTCATATTAAAACTCGTTTCACCTAACCTTATTCGAAATACAACTAAATTCTATCTACTACTTTTTTACTGCCACTCTTAACCTAGCACTGCGAGATCTCGGATTACGTTTAACTTCTTCAACTGAAGGCTCTATGGGTTTTTTATTCACAAGCTCAAAAGGTGACGGGGAAAGTGTTCCATAGATTGGATCTTTTTCTAAAAGAAGCTGATTCCCATGCCTAAAGTAATTTTTGACAATCCGATCCTCTATACTATGAAATGTAATCACTACAATTCTTCCTCCGGGCTTTACTAATGAAGTAGCTTGATTTAGTAAATCACTCAACGACTCAGTCTCCTCATTAACTGCCATTCTCAATGCTTGAAATACTTGTGCGAAATATTTATTTGGATTTCCCTTCACTACAGGAGCGAGCACTGCCTTCAATTCATTAATGGTATTTATTGGACCATGCTTTGTGAAATCAGTCAACAACAACGAAACTGTTTTTGCATTGGTGACCTCCCCAAATTCTTGAAAGATCAATTGAAGTGCTTCTGCAGAAGTATGACGTAAAAGATCAGCAGCAGTCCTCTCTCCATTTTTATCCATTCGCATATCCAATGGAGCATCAAATCGAATGGAGAAGCCTCTGGAGGGCTCATTGAATTGATGACTGCTGACACCAAGGTCTGCTAGGATTCCATCAACTTGAGTGATTTTATGTAAACGAAGGAAGCGAGAAAGATGGCGAAAATTATGTGGGATAAAAATCAAGCGATCATCAGCAGGCACATTCGCCCGAGCATCCTCATCCTGATCAAAAGCATATAAGCGGCCATCCTTGTTTAATTTAGAGAGAACTGCTATAGAATGTCCTCCGCCACCAAACGTACAATCAACATAGATCCCAGAAGGATTAATGTTCAGTGCATCTACACTTTCATTTAATAAGACCGGAATATGATAGGAGTCATTACCGCTGTTGCTTAATACCTCCAGTTGATCAATTCCCGGCATAATTATTGTTATTTACTCAAGGCTGATCTTTTTTTGCCATTACTTCAGCAGCAAGAGTACTGAAGGCTTCAGGTGAAAAAGTTTCAAAGAACTGCTGATACTTATTTTTATCCCATATTTCTAATTTGTTTACCGCTGATACCAACACAATGTCTTTCTCCAACCCAGCATGCTCCATCAAATTTTTTGGAAGCAAAATTCTTCCAGCGGTATCGAGCTCTATTTGTATTGCCCCATTTAGAAAATGCCTTCTGAATTCCCTTACTTTAGGATCGAAGTCATTTAAGGCGCTTATTTTTTCATAAATCGGATTCCAGCTCTGAATCGGGTAAACAGTAAGGCATTTTTCAAATCCCCTGTTCACCACCAAAATAGGTTGCACTCCCTCAGGCAGCTGTTTTTTTATGCCCGCCGGAAGAAGAAACCTACCTTTGCTGTCGAGGGTAGCCTCATATTCACCTAAAAAGCCGATCATCTATATTGATTTAGTAAGAAATAAACATATAATGACACAAATTAACACAATTTCCCACTTTCATACATCAATTGAAGATTCTATATTTATCCACAGCTACAACCCGCTTTGGCAAGGGGTTTCAAGGGAAAATGTTGGATTTTATGTGCGTATAGATAATATTTTTGTTAATAACCTGTGCACAAGCTGTGGATAGGGGAAATAGTTTGCACATGCTAGAGCAAATAAAAATGGAGGAATATAACTATTCCCTGCCAATAGAATCCATAGCCATGGCCCCTTCAGCCAATAGAGATGAATCAAAATTATTGATTTATCAAAACCAACTTATCCAAGAAGACCAATACAAGAATATAAGCCACCATCTGAAGTCAAATGTGCATTTAGTATTTAATAATACTAAAGTGATTGCCGCCAGAATGCTTTTCAAAAAAAATACAGGAGGCGAAATTGAAGTATTTCTCTTAGAACCTTCCAACAGCATGCCTCATGAGCAAGCATTACAAGCTAATTCAACCAGCAAATGGAAATGCCTTATTGGCGGTGTTAAAAAGTGGAAAAATACTGAACCTATTTATTGCACCACAGCAGGCAATGACCCTATTACCATAAGCGCTCTGCTAAAAAATAAACATGATGATTATTATGAAGTTGAATTTGCATGGAGCCCTTCAACATTAGCATTTTCTACTATCATTTCATTAGCAGGGAAGATACCCCTCCCTCCATATATTAAAAGGGAAGCAACATCAAATGACATCCAACGATATCAAACTGCATATGCAAAAACAGAAGGATCGGTAGCAGCTCCAACTGCTGGACTGCACTTCACTCCAGCAATATTTACTCTACTTAACGAAAAAAATATAGCCCAATCGTTTATAACACTCCATGTTGGCGCTGGAACGTTTAAGCCTGTCTCGAGCGAGACCATTGCAGAACACACGATGCATGAGGAATATTTTGAGGTTTGTAAAGAAACCATTGTGGACTTACTCGATAATGATAAACTGATTATTGCAGTGGGTACAACATCATTAAGAACATTAGAAAGCCTATACTGGATAGGAGTTAAGCAGATCCTCAATCTAAATAATGATGACGAAATCCTACATCTTGGTCAATGGGAAAATCTAACATTGCAAGAAAAATCAACCATATCAAAACAAGATGCATTAAAGGCGTTGATTGAAATGATGGTCAATAAAGATAAACACACAATTACAGGAACAACTGGAATTTGCATCACGCCTGGGTATCAATTTAAAATAGTACAAGGACTAATTACAAATTTTCATCAACCACAATCAACTCTTCTCCTGATAATTGCTGCTATAGTGGGCGAAAAATGGAAGCAAATTTATGAATATGCGCTTCAACATGAATTCCGATTTCTTAGCTATGGAGATGGCTCTTTGTTATTTATTGAATAACAGACAAGGATGCATATCATTCAAGCGGAAGTGAAATCGTAAAAATTGTTCCCTTACCTAATACACTGTCCACTTGAATCTTACCGTTGTGTGCAGCAACCATTTTTCTGGTATAATTTAAACCAAGTCCAAATCCTTTTACGTTATGGACATTCCCCGTATGTGCTCTGTAGAATTTATCAAATACTTTCGAGGCTGTTTCCTTGCTCATCCCAATACCATTGTCTTCGACTGTAATCAAAATAGTATTACGGTAATTTGAAGTTGTAATAACTATTATTGGATCAATATCTTCCTTAGAATATTTTAATGCATTGTCTACTAAATTGCTCAACATGTTTACGAAGTGAACGGGATGACCTTCAACTGCATCGCCAGTAGCAATGAAATTTAACTGTATTTGAGCATTTTTTTCCAGCAATTGCAGCGAAAAATTATCAGTTATCTTTTGTAACACTTCATGAACATGTAGCGTAACTTTTTCTTTTAACACCTCGCTTATATCTAATTGAGCAGCTTGAAGAATCTGCTCAACCTGAGCGTTCATACGACTATTTTCGGCTTTAATAATAGTACGAATTGATTCCAATTTATCTCTATCCCCTATAACCCTTTCATTTTTTAGGGTGTCTACAGCAATTGAAATTGTTGCCAATGGAGTCCGCAATTCATGAGTCATATTATTAATGAAATCCGTCTTCATTTCACTCAACTTCTTTTGTGTTAATATGGTTCTAATAGTAAGATAAAATGCAGTGATGATGACTAGTGAAAAGAATATAGCTGCAAGGATCATCCATCCTACAGAGCGCAAAACAAAAACTTGCATATCGGAAATGACAATTATCAATTTTTCATTGGGCATTAAAATAGCCCCATCAGCATCAGTCAATGACATCAGTGGCCAAACATGTATCCAATAATTTGAAGTATCTATTAATCCAATATCATATTGACTTTCGAAACCAGGGGACACCAACTCTTGTCCACCATTATTAGGGGTTGGAAGTATAGCAAATTGAAAACGTAGATGCATTAATCCGTTTGCCTCAAATGCAAGATTGATTTTTTTATTTATTTCATCCACTGAAAATCGTTCAGCGATTGATTTACTTCCTAACATCTTTAACACCTCTTCGCTGGGGTCTTTAGGCAAAACATCCAATGGCAAAGCGGGGATAGGCAATTGACTTGCTTCCATTAACGACTCAACAACTTCATACTCCGCCATATTTATTTTATCGCGAACTTGTTCATTCTTTATGGTAAGCACATTTTTAAGCCAAGAGTATTGAATTAAAATTGTGCCAATGAGCGACAAGGAAATTAATATCGTAATTAAGGTGAAATTTTTTCTCATGGAATGCAAAAATAAGTAGGGAGTTTATTGAAGATACGCAATGAGGCAATAATTAACGTAGGTTTAAGATGCAATCAAGTAAAAAAAGTATTCTTTCTATATTAAGGTTGATAAAATAATGGACAATTTGTTAAATTAGTTATATGATTAAGATTAAGAAGGGTACCCTGCTCATTGCAGAACCATTTTTGAAAGACCTAGATTTTCAACGTTCAGTTGTATTGATTTGTGACCATCAACGAGAAGGAACATTTGGCGTCACAATAAACAAACCAATTGATATTAAAATTGCTACGCTCGTTGAGGAACTGGAAGCATATAACAATCCGATTTTTAATGGTGGGCCTGTGAACCGTGAGCATATCCATTTTCTTCACACTTTTCCAAATCTCATTCCCGGCGGAGAACTAATTAGCGATCATATATATTGGGGAGGTGACTTTCAAATTGCAACTCAGCTTATTCAAAAAAACAAAATTGATCCTGATGGAATTAAGTTTTTTGTTGGGTATGCTGGATGGGGCGAAGGTCAACTAAAAAAGGAAATGGATGAAAAAAGCTGGCTAATCACCTCCGCAACGAGAGATATTGTATTTCATAAAAACCCTGCAAAAATATGGGTGGATGCAGTTAAAAAACTGGATGATGATTTTCATCCCATCATCAACTATCCGTTAGATCCCTCATTTAATTAATCTGTACTTACTTTCACATACCTGCTTAACAACCACATGGTAAAACCAAGTAAACAGACAACGATTAGCGCAAGGCGAAGGCCTATTTGATGAGCAATGAATCCGATGCAAGGTGGCCCTAGCAGAAACCCCGTAAATCCTACGCTACTCACTGCGGCAAGCGCAGCTGATGGTGCCATCGTCTTACTTTTTGCTGCAAGGAAATAGACGATCGGAAATACAGAAGACACGCCTAATCCCACAAAAGAAAATCCAATAATTACTGCTACAGGTAGGCTTATAAATAAAGCTAGGCCCATTCCGATGAACACAAAAAACCCATTTAATTGCAATACTTTTTTATACCCAAAATGCTGAACCAATCTATCACCCATAAACCTTCCAACAGCCATACAAAATGCAAATGAAATATACCCTGCTGTACTAACTTTTTGTAATCCGACTAACAAATTTCGGTAATATAGTGAACTCCAATCTGCCATTGCACCTTCACACATGGCGGCACAAAAACAAATAAAGCCCAATACCAATAACCCTTTATTGGGAAGTACGATTATTTTTGTCTGATGTTCAACGGCCTGATCAGCAATGAGGTAAAATGAAAGGAGAATACTCATCACTAAGCCAAACCCTCCAATCAACGAAAGATGCTCTATAGTTGTAAAACTTTCCTTCATTGTCCAACCCCCAATTAACGCAGCAGAAAATGCGCCAACACTCCACATACCATGAAAGCCTGATAGAATAGGCTTAGTTTCTGTTTGTTGAACGGAAATAGCTTGTGTGTTCATTGCTATATTTAACAAATTCCCAATAAATCCAAAAAAGAAAAGAGTTAGGGAAAGTAATGTTGTTATATCTACAATTGAAATAAAATACAACAATAATGAATAAGAAATCAATGAAATGGTAGTGATTAATTTACTTCCGAATTTATGTACAATCCAACCAGCGAACGGAAGAGCAATCAAAGCTCCAAGTGGGAGTGAAAATAGGACAGCACCTAGTTCAGCTTCATTATAATGAAATGCATCTTTAACGGAAGGGATACGGGAAGCCCAGGTTGCAAAAAATAAACCACTGTTAAAAAAACAAATAGAAACTGCAATTCTTGTTAAAAGCTTTTTTCTGTACACGTCAGTGGATAATGATTCTGTAGGCTGATTGTGCCTTCGGAAAAGTTTGTATTGAATAGAAATAAGTCCGAATACTATGCCACTTCTGCTCCTTCGAGTAATATAGTTACTTTATTATTCAGTACTTCGATGAAACCACCTGCAATAGAATACTTACTTGACTTACCATTGCGGTCCAATAACAATTTTAAAATACCTGATCCCAATGCACTAACCAAGGGTGCATGTTTTTCAAGTACCTCAAAAGAACCATTTACACCGGGTAATTGAACACCATAAACATCACCTACAAACAATTTTTTCTCCGGTGTTAATATTTCGATCTGCATGATTTTAAATTTGATTTAGTCATTAAGACTTTGCAGATTCCATCATTTTTTTACCTTTCTCAATAGCATCTTCAATACTACCAACTAGATTGAATGCTGCTTCTGGGTATTCATCGACTTCACCATCCATAATCATATTGAATCCACGAATGGTATCTTCGATATTAACAAACACCCCTTTGAGACCAGTAAATTGTTCTGCCACATGGAAAGGCTGACTTAGGAAACGTTGAACCCTTCTTGCACGGCTGACTGTTAATTTATCTTCATCGCTCAATTCATCCATACCAAGGATTGCAATAATATCTTGCAATTCTTTGTAGCGTTGTAAAATAAGTTTAACCTTATTTGCACAATTATAATGGGCATCTCCAACAATCATTGGAGTAAGAATTCGTGAAGTAGAATCCAGCGGATCAACCGCAGGATAAATTCCAAGGTCAGCAATTTTCCTACTCAATACTGTTGTAGCATCAAGGTGGGCAAATGTTGTAGCTGGAGCTGGATCGGTAAGGTCATCAGCTGGAACATAAACAGCCTGAACAGAAGTGATTGAACCATTTCGTGTTGAAGTAATTCTTTCTTGCATCAATCCCATTTCAGTAGCAAGTGTAGGTTGGTATCCTACCGCAGAAGGCATCCTTCCCAGTAAAGCTGATACTTCAGATCCTGCTTGTGTAAAACGGAAGATATTGTCAACAAAGAATAAGATATCCTTCCCTTTTCCTTCGCCATCACCATCACGGAAATATTCTGCAATAGTTAGTCCACTCAAGGCAACACGAGCACGTGCTCCAGGTGGTTCATTCATTTGTCCGAACACGAATGTGGCCTTGGAATCTTTAAGTCCTTCCATATCCACCTTCTCTAAATCCCAACCACCTTCTTCCATGCTATGTTTGAACTCGTCGCCGTATTTCATGATACCAGCTTCGATCATTTCTCTTAGTAGATCATTTCCTTCACGAGTACGCTCTCCTACACCGGCAAAAACCGATAAGCCACCATACCCTTTAGCGATATTGTTGATTAATTCTTGAATCAATACTGTTTTACCTACACCAGCTCCACCAAACAATCCAATCTTTCCACCTTTTGCATATGGTTCGATAAGATCGATCACTTTAATACCTGTGTATAATATTTCTGAAGCAGTACTAAGGTCTTCAAATCGTGGAGGTTGAGCATGAATAGGACGTCCATTTGCTTTAGAAACGGCTGGTAATCCATCAATAGGATCACCTGTCACATTAAACAAACGACCATTGATTGCCTCTCCGATAGGCATTGCAATTGCCTTACCTGTATCAAAAACAGGCGTACCCCTTACCAACCCCTCAGTTCCATCCATTGCGATACACCTAACGCTATCCTCACCAAGGTGTTGTTGAACCTCCATCACTAGCTTGTCTCCATTTTCTCTCTGAAGTTCTAATGCATTGTAAATCTCAGGGAGTTGACCCTCAAAATGTACGTCAACAACGGCACCAATGACTTGCTTAACTTTTCCTGTAATAGCCATAATTCTATTTTATATTGAAATGAGTCTATTTTCGGCCGCAAAGATAAAGAGGAAGGGTAGATTAGAAAAATAGAAATCAAGATTTTTTGATATTACCCGTAAAATAAATAATTCAAGGTCATAAGAGCCTAAAAAGCAAGGCAGCTAAAACTGCACCAATAATAGGACCAATCACTGGAATCCATGCATATGGCCAATCTCCCGAACCTTTGTTGGGAATAGGTAAAATGCTATGCATTATACGAGGACCTAGATCCCGCGCAGGGTTTATAGAATATCCAGTTGGGCCTCCCATGCTAAGGCCAATGCCTAAAACCAATAAGGCAACTGGCAAGGCGTCTAATGCCCCAAGCTTCATCTCGCCTTTTTGAATAAAAAAGATAGCCATCATGAATACAAATGTGGCAACGATTTCAGTCAGCAGATTGCTGACTGAATTTCGTATAGCAGGGGCATTTGAAAATACAGCGAGAATATTTTCAGCGCTTTTGGTTGCTGTGAAATGATCCTTATAGGTCACCCAGGTTAAAATCGATCCAATAAAGGCCCCAAGAAATTGGGCTAGGATATAGGAAGGCACCTGATTCCAACTGAATTTTCCAGCTACTGCTAAGCCTAGCGTAACTGCAGGATTCAAGTGCGCCCCACTTGCATCTGCCGATATAAAAACACCTACAAACACTGCAATAGCCCATCCCAAAGCAATCACAAGGAGCCCTGCATTATTACCTTTTGTTCCATGAAGTAATACATTGGCCACGACACTAAGTCCGAGAGTAATCACAATGGAAGTACCGATAAGTTCAGCAACAAAAGGAGTCATAGTGTATTAGTTTTATACAAAATAAGAAAAAAATCAAACTTTAATCAGATAGCTTGATGCAAGTTCATAGAAGTCATTCACTTGCTCCTGCTGCCACTCAGCATCCCTACCCAACTCCTTAGCCATCAATTGTGCTACTAATGGAGCAGATTCAATGGCAGCCTTTGCGTTCAAGAATAGTAATCTACCCCGTCTCGCTAAATAATCTTCAACATTCAATGCCATCTCGTGCTGAACAGACCAAATCACCTCTGCTTGGCAATATTCATAATCTGGATGAATTTTTTGAGATAACGATGGCTGCGCTTCAATCATCTTGATGATAAATTCAGCATCAGAACCAAATGAAGAAAATTGATCACCATATTTTATCTGTGAGGAGTATCCATGTAGCCTTAAATTACGTGTAGAACATTTAATAATGGGTAGTTTCCCAACAAATGCAGCATTACTCACGGCATCCTTAGCCATCTTTCTATAGGTTGTCCACTTCCCTCCAGTAATCGTAATGAGATTACTCTTTGATACGAGGATAGTATGATCTCTAGAAGCGATGGCGGTGCTGCCCGTATTTGATGCTTTTACCAATGGCCTTAGGCCGGCAAAGACAGAAAGCACATCGCTCCTTGTTATTTTCAGTGCATTATATTGATTAAAGTTTCTAAGTATAAATTCTATTTCTTCATCCAATGCTATCGGCTCCTCACTAATGATATTGAGTGGGGTATCTGTTGTACCAATAACTACCGAATCATGCCAAGGCAACGCAAAAAGAACACGACCATCAGTTGTTTTTGGAATCATCATGGCACCCGAACCTGGAAAGAATTTTTTACTCACTACCAAATGAACACCTTGAGATGGCATAACCATTGCAGGTGTTTTGGCATCGTCCATGCCAATGACCTGGTCAACAAATACACCTGTTGCATTGATAACTGTTTTTCCACGAATAGAATACGCTGTATCTTCTATTTCATTCATTGCTTCAACGCCAGCTACTTTCCCATTTTCTTTTATCAAACCGACAACCCCAAAATAGTTGATTACCGTAGCACCTAAATCTGTTGCAGTTTGCGCAAGTGCAATAGCAAGCCTTGAATCATCAAATTGTCCATCGGCATAAGCAATACCGCCCTTTAGTTTTCTTCCTTCTAGGGATGGCATTACACTTAACAATGATTTTTTTCCAATGATGGATGTTCGTCCTAAGCTCAGTTTGTTGGAAAGCAAATCATAGATCAATAAACCGCTTCCGTAAAACAGTTGTTGCCAATAAGAATAGGCAGGGATAATAAATTTTTGAATACGCGTAAGGTGTGGCGCGTTTTTTAATAAAAATCCACGCTCTCTTAAGGCATCCATTACTAGCTTTAAATTACCTTGTGCTAGATACCTCACACCGCCATGCACCAGTTTTGTACTTCTACTTGATGTGCCTTTGGCAAAGTCATTTTTTTCAAGGAGCAGCACACTAAACCCTCGTTTTGCAGCATCAACAGCAATGCCAAGTCCAGTTGCCCCTCCACCAATAACGATCATATCCCATACAGCGGTCTGCTGTATTTTTTCAATTGCACTTTTTCTATTCACTGCTTAATATTATAATGAGCTAAATTCAAATACCTAAAACAAAAAATCTACCCTCTACTCCAAGCTAAAACGGCATTAACCGCTCTCTGCCATTGAAATAAATATTTTTCTTTTTTATCAAGATCCATCTTAGGAATGAATGAAGCCGATTCTTTCCATTGAGAAGAAATTTCATCAATGCTTCCCCAAAAACCAACGGCTAGTCCAGCTAGATATGCAGCACCCAAAGCAGTAGTCTCGATAACTTCAGGTCTGATTACTTTCACGCCAAGCACATCACTTTGAAATTGCATCAACAAATCATTTACCGTGGCGCCTCCATCAACGCGTAGTTCAGCAATGGGCAATCCTGCATCTGACTGCATGGCCTTTAACACATCATAGGTTTGAAACGCAATGCTTTCGAGTGTAGCACGTGCAATATGTGCATCAGTTGTTCCTCTCGATAAACCAAAAATAGTACCCCTCGCATATGGATTCCAATGTGGTGTTCCAAGTCCAGCAAATGCCGGAACAACGACTACGCCATCACTATCTACAACAGAAGTCGCTAGAGCTTGTACATCACTTGAAGTTTTGATTATTTTTAATCCATCCCTCAACCACTGCACTGCAGCACCTGCGATAAACACACTTCCTTCTAATGCATATG
>CAMCBE010000016.1 GCA_945872805.1 Chitinophaga pinensis
ATTGGGAGATCATTATAGAGAACATTTAACCACAGAAAAAGTGGATGCGATTATTTTAGAGTGTAGAGGTAAAGAATAATTGACCGGCAAAGCATAAAGCAACATGGCAAAAAAAGTATTGTTAGAAAAAGCACACATCAAGGGTATCAGGGCCTATGACGTATACAAGGCTCAAGGTGGTTATGCCTCTGTTGAAAAGGCATTTAAGATGGATCCTGCCGCTATAGTGGAAGAAGTGAAAAAGAGTGGACTTCGCGGTAGAGGTGGTGCTGGATTCCCTACGGGAATGAAGTGGAGCTTCTTGGCAAAACCTGAAGGTGTTCCTCGCTATCTCGTTTGTAATGCAGATGAATCAGAGCCTGGTACATTTAAAGACAGGTATTTAATGGAGTTTCTCCCTCATTTACTCATTGAAGGATTGATCGTTTCTTCTTTCGCCCTCGGTAGCAATAGCACATACATTTATATCAGAGGCGAATATGCATGGATTGTTGATATCCTTGAACAGGCTATCGCGGAAGCAAAACAACATGGCTATCTCGGAAAAAATATTCTGAATACAGGGTTTGATTGCGAAATATATGTTCAGCGAGGCGCAGGTGCTTATATCTGTGGTGAAGAAACAGCATTGATTGAATCGCTTGAAGGAAAGCGTGGGAACCCACGGATTAAACCTCCGTTTCCTGCTATCAAAGGTTTATGGGATTGTCCAACTGTTGTGAATAATGTTGAAACGATTGCGGCTGTTGTTCCAATCATCAACATGGGTGGTGAAGAATATGCAAAAATTGGAGTTGGAAGGTCGACCGGTACAAAGTTATTATCTGCTTGCGGAAATATCAATAAGCCCGGGGTATATGAAATTGATATGACTATATCAGTTGAAGAATTTATTTATAGTGATGAGTATTGTGGTGGTATACCGAATGGCAAAAAATTAAAAGCGTGTATACCAGGTGGTTCCTCTGTTCCCATTCTTCCTGCAAATTTGTTGTTGAAAACAGCTAAAGGAGAAACACGGTATATGAACTACGAAAGTCTCTCTGATGGCGGATTCGCAACAGGGTCCATGATGGGATCAGGTGGATTTATAGTATTAGACGAAGATCAATGTATTGTAAGGCATACCATGACTTTTGCTCGCTTTTATAGGCATGAAAGTTGCGGGCAGTGTTCCCCATGTCGTGAAGGAACAGGATGGATGGAAAAAATTCTTACTAAAATTGAAAATGGAAAGGGTCAGTCTAGTGACATCGATCTCTTGTGGGACATACAGCGAAAAATTGAAGGGAATACGATTTGTCCACTTGGTGATGCAGCTGCTTGGCCGGTTGCTGCAGCTATTAGGCATTTCAGGGATGAATTTGAGTGGCATGTGAACAATCCTTCGCTATGTTTAACTGAGAATTATGGCATAGCACATTATGCGGATGAATTAAGTATTGTTTCTTAATCGAAATAGAGAAGGGCACTGCCCGTTAAAAAAAATATATGGCGGAAGAAGTCAAAAAAATTAAAGTAACAATCGACAACATCACGATTGATGTTCCAATGGGAACAACTATTCTACAGGCTGCTCGTATGATTGGTGGCGATGTAGTACCTCCTGCTATGTGCTATTATAGCAAGCTGCAAGGTAGTGGTGGTAAATGTCGTACATGTTTAGTGGAAGTGAGTAAGGGTAGTGAAGCTGATCCACGTCCTATGCCTAAATTGATAGCTAGTTGTAGAACTGGCGTCATGGATGGAATGGAGGTGAAAAACATGACGAGCCCACGTGTTGAAGATGCTCGAAATGGCGTTGTTGAATTCTTGCTTCTAAATCATCCTCTTGATTGCCCAATTTGTGATCAGGCTGGTGAATGTCATTTACAGGATCTTGGCTATGAACATGGTAAGCAAGGAACACGATATGAGTTCAAGAGAAGGACATTTGATAAACATGACTTAGGCCCATATATTCAATTGCATATGACACGTTGTATCTTATGCTACAGGTGTGTTTATACAGCAGATCAGCTAACTGATAAACGTGTTCATGGTGTACTTAGTAGGGGAGATCATTCTGAGATAGCAACACATATTGAAAAATCGTTAGACAATAACTTTATTGGTAATGTAATTGATGTTTGTCCAGTAGGGGCATTAACCGATAAAACATTCCGATTTAAAAATAGGGTTTGGTTTACTAAACCAATGAATGCGCACAGAGAATGTACATGCTGCACAGGCAAGGTTACCCTTTGGCAGCGTGGAGAAGATGTTCTCCGTGTTACAGCTCGAAAGGATCAGTGGGGCGAAGTAGAAGAATGGATTTGTAATGAATGTCGTTTTGAGAAAAAAAATACAGCAGATTGGATTATTGAAGGGCCTACGCAAGTAAATAGACATTCTGTAATTTCTCAAGGCCATTATGAGCATGTTGTAAAACCAACAGAAATATTTTCTGCAGTGCATGGTGGACGTAAGCCAAAGCTGTTGATGGATATACATAGTGTGAGTGAAATAAATGATCCTTTAGTTGACCTGAGTGCTATTAAAGGCCCAGCTACAGGAGAAGTGTTTAATCATCCAACAAAAACTCAAGAGTAGTATGACGATTCTACAAATAGACTTTTTCTACTTTTTGGAAAAACTTTTGCTGATTGGAGGTGTGATAACATTCTCCTTGATTATAGCCATGTATACTACGTATGCTGAAAGAAAAGTGGCTGCTGTGTTGCAGGATAGACTTGGTCCAAATCGAGCTGGTCCGTTTGGTTTGTTGCAACCCCTTGCTGATGGATTAAAATTATTTTTCAAGGAAGAAATTATTCCGCTCACTTCTAATAAATTATTATTCGTCATCGGGCCAGCATTGGCCATGATTACTGCCATGTTAACCAGTGCGGTAATTCCTTGGGGAAGTAGTGTTAACATTTTTGGTCGAAATGTAAGTTTGCAAATCGCAGATGTTAATATTGGAATTCTTTACGTCTTTGGTGTTGTTAGTTTAGGAGTCTATGGCATCATGATTGGAGGATGGGCATCAAATAATAAATTTTCTCTAATCGCAGCAGTCCGTGGAGCATCACAGATTATATCCTATGAACTTGCAATGGGCTTATCCTTAATCGCATTGCTCATGATGACGGGTTCATTGAGTTTGAAAACGATTGTTGAACAACAGATGAATGGCGCCTGGGGAGGATTTCTAGGATGGAATGTATTGTATCAGCCATTAGGCTTTTTGATTTTTTTAATCTGTGCTTTTGCAGAATGCAATAGAACACCTTTTGATCTTCCAGAAGCAGAAAATGAATTGAATTTTGGATACCACCAAGAGTACTCCTCCATGAAGCTTGGTTTCTATTTGTTTGCTGAGTACATAAACATGTTCATCTCAAGTGCTATTGTAGCCACATTGTTTTTTGGCGGTTATGATATCCCCTTTGTAAATGAAACAACTCTTGCTCATACCCTTGGCGGTAACGTGGTTGCACTTTTAGGTGTGGCTGCTTTATTGGCTAAGATTAGTTTTTTCCTATTCTTTTTTATGTGGGTGCGTTGGACAATTCCACGATTTAGATATGATCAATTGATGGACTTAGGTTGGAAAAAGCTAATTCCATTGGCATTAGCTAATATGTTAATCACCGCAATTGTAATTCTTTGGCTTAATAAATAACGTATGGCATCATTAACAAACAGGTCGAAAGTATTGGAACAAACGCCATTGAATTTAATGGAACGTTTGTATTTGCCTTCTATATTTAAGGGAATGGCCATAACCTTTTCTCATATCTTTAAGAAAAAAGCAACAATCAGCTATCCTGAAGAGCAGCGTCCCTTTAGCTCAGTATTTAGAGGATTACATGTTCTGAATAGAGATGAAGAAGGTCGTGAAAATTGCACAGCATGTGGTTTATGCGCTGTTGCCTGTCCCGCAGAAGCTATTACTATGGAAGCAGCGGAAAGACAACCCAATGAAGAACATTTATACCACGAGGAGAAATATGCAGCTAAGTATGAAATAAACATGTTGCGCTGTATTTTTTGTGGTTTATGTGAAGAGGCTTGCCCTAAAGATGCAATCTATATGTCTGAGACATTTGCCCCTTCAAACTTTACTCGACAAGGGTTTATATATTCCAAAGAGCAACTTTTGATTCCTGATCCCAACACGGATAAAGAAAAATATCAAGTAGCCAAAGGGTTGCGTGAATTAAATAAAAAAAATAAATAGTAGTATGTCTATAGTAGAAATTCTTTTCTGGTTTCTCACTGCATTAGCGCTTTTTGGTGCTTTGATGGTGGTTTTTAGTAAGAATCCTGTTCATAGTGTATTGTGGTTGATCTCAGTATTCTTTTCAATCTCAGGGCATTACATTTTGTTGAATGCCCAGTTTCTTGCCATTGTAAACATGATTGTATATGCTGGCGCTATCATGGTTTTGTTTTTGTTCGTTATCATGTTAATGAATATGAATACTGAAAGTGAGCCACAAAAAAGTAAGTGGTTGAGGATAGCTGCCTCTTTATCTGGCGGAAGCTTAATGCTCGTCTTGGTTGCTGCATTGAAAGATACAAGCGGCAGAGTTACTGGCGTGTTCAAACTCGATGGTAATATAGGATTGATAAAAAATTTAGGGCAGGTGCTCTTTACAGATTATGTGTTGCCATTTGAAATCAGCAGTGTGTTGTTTTTAAGTGCTATGGTAGGTGCTGTACTATTAGGAAAAAAAGAAACTAACTCAATCATTTCATAAATTGAAACAGAAAAAATGCCAATAAATTATTATATACTCTTGTCTGTTGCGCTCTTTTCGATTGGTATTGTCGGAGTATTAACAAGACGCAATGCAATTATTATTTTTATGTGTATAGAGATTATGCTTAATGCAGTAAATGTATTGCTTGTTGCGTTCTCTAAAATGCATCATCTCAGGGCTTTCGTTGCTGATAGGGCAACTACGGTAGGGACAGATGCACAATTATTTGTTTTTTTTATAATGGTTGTTGCTGCAGCAGAAGTAACTGTTGGTCTAGCCATTATTGTTATGTTGTATAGGAATATCCATTCGGTAGATATCAATTTTCTGAATAGGTTGAAACATTAGTTTTGAAGGTGGGGCGTTTTATTGTTTGACATTTATTAATAGTTAGTATGAGCAAATTTGTTTTTTTAATTCCATTATTGCCTTTGATTGGTTTTTTAATCAACGGACTTGGAAGGAATTTACTTTCGAGAACGGCTGTAGTGTTAATTGGTTGTGGTACGCTTATTTCATCATTTATATTGAGCGCAATATTATTTAAAGAGATTTTATCAAAGGGAATTGCAACTGGAGTTATAACTTATTTTGATTTTATTAATACAGCTGGATTAGACATCAAGTTTGCATTTCAAGTAGATCAGTTGAGTGTATTGTTTTTATTGATTATTAACGGGATTGGCTCTCTTATCCATATTTACTCTGCTGCTTACATGCACGATGAGACTGTACCACATTACGCACGTTATTTTGCCTACTTGAATCTATTCGTTTTTTCCATGTTGTTGTTGGTGCTGGGGGCAAATTTTGTAGTAATGTTTATTGGATGGGAAGGTGTTGGACTTTGCTCATATTTGTTAATTGGATTTTGGTTTAAAAATGCAAATTATAACAATGCCGCTAAGAAGGCATTCGTAATGAACCGAATTGGAGATCTTGGATTTTTATTAGCCATCTTTTGGATGCTTTCACAATTTGGAACAGTTGCTTACCTGGATCTTTTTCCTAAAGCGTCCTCTGCCCCCGTAACTGTATTGACTGGCATAACTATGTTGCTTTTTATTGGGGCAATGGGAAAGTCAGCTCAAATACCATTATATACTTGGCTTCCAGATGCCATGGCAGGTCCAACTCCTGTTTCTGCATTGATACATGCTGCAACGATGGTTACTGCAGGGATTTATATGATTGCCCGTAGTAATGTGTTATATTCTCTTGCACCTATTTCACAAAATGTGGTTGCTATCATTGGTATTTCAACTGCATTATTAGCAGCAACAATTGCATTGAAGCAAAACGACATCAAAAAGATTCTTGCATATTCTACAGTTAGTCAACTAGGATTAATGTTTTTAGCCTTGGGTGTTGGTGCTTATGGTGCTGGTGTCTTTCATGTAATGACACATGCATTTTTTAAAGCCTTATTGTTTCTTGGTGCAGGGAGTGTCATTCATGCTATGCATCATGAACAGGATATCACAAAAATGGGAGGGTTAAAGAAGTTGTTGCCCATTACTCATATTACTTTTCTCATTGGTTGTCTTGCCATTTCGGGAATTCCTCCATTTGCTGGATTTTTCTCAAAGGATGAAATCTTGATTGCGGCATTGGAGAAAAATCCAATTTATTATATGTTAGGTATTCTGACTTCACTCATGACTGCTTTTTATATGTTCCGGCTTTATTTTTTAACGTTTGCTGGTGAATTTAGAGGCACAGCTAAGCAGCGCGACCACCTTCATGAGTCACCTGCTGCCATGACATGGCCGTTGCGTATTCTAGCATTGTTTTCAATTGTTGGAGGATTGATTGGTATCCCCTCAGTTTTGTTGAACGATTCAAATTGGTTAGCTACCTATTTATCCCCTGTTATTTCTGCACATGAAAACGAGCATCCATATGTTCACTTGAGTCATGGTGCAGAACTGGCATTAATGATTGGTTTAGTGGTTGTTATTGCAGGAGTGATTTACAGTGCAATGAAGCGATATGCTCAAGCTACAGTTGTTCTTGAATCGAATGATGAAGGCGTGTCGAAATTCTTATCTAATAAATGGTATGTCGACGAGTTATATAATGCAATCATAGTAAAGCCAATCAACTTCACCACCTCATTTTTGAGTCGAATTGTTGACAATAAAATTATTGATGGACTAGTAAATGGTATTGGCCGTGCCTTACAATATAGTTCAAGGCAACTTAGGTTGCTTCAAAGCGGTCAAGTTGGTTCTTATGTATTGATCATGGTGATCTCTATCATAATATTTTTCATCTTCCAGTTATTCTGGAAATTCTAATCAAACGCATTAACTATGTTCGCAGCATTTGATAATTTTCCATCATTATTAATCTGGCTTCCCTTGGTAGCAGGAGTGCTTTCCTTTTTCATAAAGAAAGAAGGGGCACCTAGAAATATATCCTTGTTATCATCAATTCTTTCCTTAGCTATTGTTATAGCAAGTCTTCTTTTTTCAGGTCAACAACATGCCGGTCTCAATCAAGTGAGTTATATCTGGCTGCCTGATTTAGGAAGCAGTTTTGGGTTTATCCTGGATGGGCTCACAAAAATTCTTTGTTTACTTACCGCTATTGTATTTCCGCTAGTCTTACTGATTACTAATAAAGATGAGTATAAAAATTCTAATGCATTCTATGGATTATTGATGTTGACGCAATGCGGACTAATGGGTGTATTCATGGCAACAGACGCTTTAGTATTTTACTTTTTCTGGGAGCTTGCATTAATTCCAGTTTATTTTTTGTCCTCTATTTGGGGTGGAGACAAACGCATTAAGGCCACATTTAAATTTTTCATTTACACATTCATTGGATCTTTATTTTTATTGATTGGTATTTTGTATTTGTATCTTCAGACTCCCCATCAATCATTTAACCTAGCAGCCTTTTACAACTTACGTCTAAGTGCTCCAGAACAGCATTGGTTGTTTTTTCTTTTTTTCATTGCCTTTGCGATCAAGATGCCAATATTCCCTTTTCACACTTGGCAGCCTGAAGCTTATGAACAAGCCCCAAGACCTGTTACTATGATTATGAGTAGTATAATGGTTAAGATGGGTGTATTTGGTTTGATTCGTTGGCTACTTCCGTTGTTCCCATTAGCAGTCAAGGACTATAATACAGGGATTATTTTATTGATTACGGTAGGAATGATATATGTATCATTGATTGCTATTTATCAAGATAGCATCAAGCGATTAATAGCATATTCTTCAATTGCTCATATTGGGTTGATGGCAGCAGGAATTTTCTCATTAAAGGAAATCGCACTTCAAGGAGTTATATTACAGATGTTTAATCATGGTATCAATATTGTTGCATTATGGATAGCTGCTGATTTTTTAGAAAGGCAAACTGGGGTAACAGAGATTTCACAACTTGGTGGGGTTGCACAAAAAGCACCTAAGCTTACTGTTTTTCTTGTGATTGCTGCAATGGCAAATATAGCATTGCCTCTAACGAATGCCTTTGTTGGTGAGTTTACTATCTTCAACGGTTTATATCAATTTAATCCTTGGCTTGCTGCGTTAGCAGGGGTAAGCATTATCCTTTCTGCCGTGTATACGCTGAACATGATTAAAAATATTTTTTATGGTGAAGTAGTTCCTGCGACAACAGAGGTGAAAGATATCGGTAGAACACATATACTGGTTTTTTCTATTATCACCTTGTTGGTTTTTGTTATAGGAATTTACCCTAGTCCAATTTTTAAAATTATCCAGGAATCAACTGCCCTCGTACTTAACAAATATGGTTCGCTGTAAAACTAGAATTGATTTATGAATACTATTATATTTTCTGCTTTATGGGGTGTACTGATGATGTACGTTGGATTTATTGTAAAAAAGCAAAAATCTGCTACTGCATTTGCTGTACTCGGTTTGATTGTTTTGCTCATCGTTAGTTGGTTGGAATATGCTGGAGTATCTATTTTTACAATTGATATGCAAGGGATGCTTCGATACAATAGATTAAGTCTAGTGTTTAATCTTGTCATGATTTTTTCTACATTGGTTTACTTTCTATTGTCTGGGTCTGACATTGAAAAATTCGGAAAATCATCTTCAGACTATTACGCTTTACTTTTTTTTATACTAACTGGAATATCGATTATTTCTGGTTTTCAATCACTATTGATGTTGTTTATCGGCATCGAGATCATATCAATCCCACTTTATATTCTTGCCGGTAGTGAAAAAAGCAATTTAAAAAGCAATGAAGCCGCATTAAAGTATTTCTTAATGGGGGCTTTTTCTACAGGTATTATGCTAATGGGTATTGCATTTCTTTATGGAGACGCAGGAACTTTTTATGTAGAGGGTATTAATTTGGGTTTAGGAAAGATAACACCTATGCTTGCTGTAGGAATGGTACTGCTTATGGCAGCCATGTCGTTTAAGGTTTCTGCTGCGCCATTTCATTTTTGGACACCCGATGTATATGATGGAACCCCTACTGTATTTACCTCCTTTATGGCTACCATTGTTAAGGCAGCTGGCTTCTTTGCCTTTTTTAGGTTGTTTGAAAATGCTTTTGGTAACCTACATTCAGATTGGGAAATCCTCATTGCCGTCATTGCAACGCTTACATTACTCATTGGGAACATAACTGCAGTATTTCAACAAAGTATTAAACGTATGCTGAGCTACTCTTCAATAGCGCAGGCAGGGTTCATGCTCATGGGTGTATTTGCGTTGAATACCTTTGCAAAACATGGACTCATCTTATATTTTGCGGCATATTCGTTCGCAACACTTGGTATTTTTGCTGTACTGGCAAAATTCAAGGACCATTCCATCGAGGCATTCAACGGATTCGCTAAGCGCTATCCACTTGTTGGTTTTTCCATGTTGATCTGTATTTTATCGTTGGCTGGTATTCCATTGACAGGAGGATTCTTTGCTAAATACTATATGCTGCTTGCTGTTATTAAATATGGTAAGATGTTTTGGCTGGTCATAGTAGGTATTCTTTGTGCAGCCATCAGTGTTTATTACTACTTCAAGCTTGTTCAAGCTATTTACTTTAAAGAAGCTGCTCAACGGGAAGATGTAGTGTTTACCCGATCTTTTGAATTGATGATGTTAGCTAATGCCATACTCATTATTATCCTAGGAATTCATCCAGATTGGCTCATGTCATTGCTCTACATGTAATTTTCGTCATATTGTATTTAATCTTGTCCGTTCATCACACTTTCACGGATAGCTTCTTTCCTTTTGTTACTTTTACCCCATGAAATTGACAGATAATTTTGTGTTGGCTTGGAGAACCGTTATGGGTAATAAACTCAGAACTGCCATAACTGTGGCCATCATCGCTTTTGGTATTATGGCCTTAGTAGGAATCATTACGGCTATAGAGGCCATGAATAATAGCTTGCGAGATAGTTTTTCAACAATGGGGGCTAATGCATTTAGCATCCGTTTTCGTGAACGACGATTTAATTTCGGAGGAGATGGGGGAAGTGATGTTACACAGTCAAAGACAAATAAGCCTAAAAAAATTCGTAAGTCAAATACCGGCAGAATCATAACCTATCAACAGGCAAAGTTATTCAAAGCTTTATATAAGTATCCTGCAACAGTTAGCATAGGTATCAACGGTTCACGAAATACAGTGATTACTCACGAGAATAAAAAAACCAATCCCAATGTAAGTATTAATGGGGGCGATGAGAATTACTTGCAATTGAATGGGTACGAGATTGCATTTGGCCGAAATTTTAGTAAAGCTGAAGTGGAGAGTGGACAGAGCGTTTGTGTACTAGGTAAAGACGTTGCCTATAAATTATTTGGTTCTCGATATGATCGGGCCCTAGAAAAAGTCATTAGAGTTGGATCGAATAAATATCGAGTCATTGGCATTACCAAAGAAAAAGGATCAAGTTCATTTCTTCAAGCTGATAATATAGTATTCTCAACGTATACAAATATCCGGCATACGTTTGCAAACAGAACTCAATCTTTCTCTTTAGCCATTATGGTTCCTGATGTGAATAGTATGCCAATGGCTATTGGAGAAGCAGAAGGCATATTTCGGATTGTGAGAGGACTTGCCGTAACAGAAGAGAATAATTTTTACGTTGATAAAAGTGATAGCCTTGCAGAAACATTTATCAAACTATTGGGCACTATTTCTGCCGCTGCGGGGGCTATTGGATTTATTACCCTCATTGGTGCTGCAATTGGACTAATGAATATTATGCTCGTGGCAGTAACTGAACGAACAAAAGAAGTTGGATTGATTAAAGCACTCGGTGGTCGCAAAGGAGCCATTCGAGCTCAATTTTTATTCGAGTCTACTATTATCAGTTTAATTGGAGCACTTATTGGAATCATGCTTGGTGTTATCATTGGTAATATTGTAGGTAGTTTAATGGATACACCATTTTTCATTCCATGGGGGATCATTTCCATTGGTATTATAATATGCTCTATCGTTGGCTTTGCTGCTGGACTTTATCCAGCCATGAAAGCTGCAAAACTCGATCCTATTGTGGCGTTGAGGTATGAATAGATATTAGACGTTAGAAGTGAGATGTTAGACGTGAGTAGAATACGTTAAGTAATTTCTGCCCTCATCTAACCTCTCACATCTCATAACTCACACCTCGCGCCTATTTCGGATCCAATGCCCTCTTAATTCGTTCTGCCACATCCTGCAAATGATACTTACTCATATTGTCTTGCGTAGCACTAGCCGCCAAATTGATTTCGTTTCGTAGGCTAGTTAAATGCGCACGAACTACAGAAGTGATGTCTGTTTTCTTAGGATCAGGACCCATGCTCATTCCACCGCCCATGCTGATTGTAAGTCCAGAACCTGAGTTGTTCAAGAAAGCAGTCATTCTCTCTACGTAGCTTTTTTGTAAATTTCTGCGGTATCCATCGATAGACTTTCTAGTAGCTAATTCACTCCATATTCCTTTCTTCAAGTCTATAAACAACTCATTAATGGTATATGCCTGGTCAAATCTATTTGACGCAGTAGACATTCTAGTTAATCTAGTACTAGATAGAACGGACCCTAGGTAACTATCTTGAATAGCTCCAAGTTGATCAGCTCCAGGACTACTAATTTTATCAAGAATTTTACGATCTATCAGCCAAGACGGGGTTTCGAATAGCTGCTTGTTTAAAAATGCAACTGCCTCTTTTTGTATTCCCTTTGGTGTTATCTCAAAAACGTTTCCTGATTGCTCAATGCTTTTTGGTGTTTCATAGTACCCACCAATATTTCGTGTAACATGGCCAAGGTATCGACTAAATTGTCCTACTGCTTGACCATACATCTGACTTAGGTTTTCAAATCGATCAGCTTCCTCGCTTGTCCATTCTGGAAGCTTTGCTAGGATTCTTTTTAAATTCTTTATCCCATATTCACTGGCTTTCATTGCGTTATCGCCTAGGTCCTCGCTTTGGGTCCTAGGATCAGCCATATTGCCATATTCATAGGTGCCAAACCAAATTCTCGGATTGGTAGCAATGCGATCATTGTAAAGTTTGTTGCGTTGTTTTTTATCTGCTTCTTGATTATCTGCGCCATATCCATATCCCCATTCTATTGCCCAATTGTCGTATTCTCCGATATGAGGGAACAATCCAGCTTTGCCTATACTATCCTCTGGTTGTGCAACGTAGTTAAATCGGGCATAGTCCATGATGGAAGCTGTATGTCCATTTGCCTCAACCCATTTTTTGTCACGTAATTTTTCAACAGGTGTTTTACTGCTTGATCCCATGTTATGACGAAGTCCAAGTGTATGGCCAACTTCATGTGATGATACAAATCTGATGAGGTTTCCCATTAATTCATCATCGAATTTCATTTTTCGTGCATCAGCATCCACTGCAGCGGTTTGTACAAAGAACCAGTCGTGTACTAAGCTCATTACATTGTGATACCAACCAATATGGCTTTCAATGATTTCGCCACTTCTTGGGTCGTGTACATTTGGTCCATATGCATTGGCTATATCTGATGCAAAATACCTTAATACTGAAAACCGAGCATCTTCTAAGCTCATGGTGCTATCGTTTTCGGGCCATTCTTTACCCATAATGGCATTTTTGAATCCAGCTTTTTCAAATGCAGCTTGCCAGTCATTTATTCCTTTAATTAGATAAGGCCTCCATTTTCTAGGCGTGGCAGGATCTATATAATATACTATTGGTTTTTCCGGCTCAACCAATTCTCCTTTTTTCCATTTTTCTACATCTTCTTTTTTGGGTTGAAGATTCCAGCGAACTATAAAATTTTCAGTTTCTACTTTTTGTTGATCGTCTGTATATACAGCGTAGTCATCTGCAAAAAATCCAACCCTTGTGTCATTTACTCGCTTTGCCATAGGTTGCAGTGGAAGTATAATGAATGAGGTATTGGTTTCAAGTGTAATAGCTCCTGCAGCATTGGCTGCAGGTAAACTTGGCATTGGAAAAGGGGAAGGAG